>CAKZYL010000234.1 GCA_937884705.1 uncultured Roseovarius sp.
CTTGAACGGCGTGACCAGGGCAGGAAAAGATCCTTTGAACATGACACGCTCCTTTTTTCGAGTTTCATATAGACCCGGGAACCCGGATCGGCGCTATTCGCCGTGCGCTCATGTAGCGTCAATCAGCTCGCCTGCCAAGGTTGTGAGTGGACGGCGCACCTCTTGGCTTCTACTTTTACCGAGATCCACTTTATTGCTTGAGCTCAATTCGACATGAGAATGCGCCTCCTCTTATGCTTTGGTCTGTTGTTCGGCCTTTCGGCACCGGCCACGGCACAGCAAGATACGGTACGCCCGCCATCATCTTTGGGCCTGGCTTTGCAGGCGGCATCGACAGGGCGTTGGTCCGACGCCGCTCAGATCGCGGCCCGGGATGGCAGTGCGGCCAAAGCCGTGATCGAATACCTGCGCCTCCACGCAGGCCGGGGCACGCCTGAAGAGCTTTTGTCATTCCTTGAGACGCATGAAACCTGGCCCGGTCGCGATCAACTGCGCCGCCGCAATGAAGAGCTTATGTCGCGTGCAAGTGTCGAACAGACCCTGCAATTTTTTGAAGATTACACCCCGCAGTCCGGTATTGGTGCGCTCAGCTTGGCGGCGGCATTGGCCAGCCGCAACATGGACGGGGAGGCCAAAGCCACACTCGTGATCGCCTGGCGCACACTTGATCTGACAACCGCCGAACACAATGCGTTCATGAGCGGTTTTGCCGAGCTTTTGAAGGAACACCATGACGCGAGGCTTCAGATGGCGTTGTGGCGGGGCCTGCGGGATGTTGAACTGATGCTGCCGCTTGTCGACAAGACGACGCGTGGTCGCGCTGAGCTGCGTCAGCGGGTTGAAAAAGGCAAACGCTTTAAGGATGACGAGCTGTCGGAGGGCGCGCTTGTCGATCCCGGGCTGTCCTACGCGCGCTTCAATCAGCACGTTCGGGCCGATCGAGATGACGCCGCGATCACGCTACTCCTGCAACAAAGCGAGATTGAAAACGGTCTGGGAGAGCCAGCACGATGGTCTGGGTGGCGGCGCGCCTTGGCGCGCAACAAGATGCGCGCGGGAGAGCCAGAGTTGGCCTATCGCATCGCCTCATCGCATCAGATGGTGGAAGGGTCTGGCTTTTCTGATCTCGAATGGCTGTCGGGCTACATTGCGCTGCGATATCTTGAGCAGCCGGAGTTGGCGCTTGATCATTTTCAACGCTTTCGTGCGGCGGTTGCCTCACCCATCTCGCTTGGCCGCGCGGGCTATTGGATTGGGCGCGCGCAGGACGCCTTGGGTGACCCGGAAGCCGCCCAGATTGCCTATGCTTTCGGCGCGCAGTACCAGACAAGCTTTTATGGCCTGCTTGCCGCAGAAAAGGCGGGCATTGCACCGCCACAGAGCTTGCGCGGTGCCGGGCCTGAAGGCGATTGGCGGCAAGCCGATTTTGCCCAGACGGATGTGTTCAACGCGGGCGTGCTGCTTTTGAACCTGGGCAGGCTCAGCCAGGCGGAACGGTACTTCGTGGCTTTGGCGGCATCTCTTGATGAGCAGGATCTGATCTTGCTGGGGGCCGCGCTCGAAGATCTCGGGTCACCGCATCTGCAGGTGATGGTGGGCAAGACAGCGGCCAGGCGTGGGCTGGTCGTGCCGGGGCCTTATTACGCGCTTCACCCCCTGGCCGAGATGGATTTGCCCGTGGAAGAGGAGCTTGCCCTGGCGATTGCCCGGCGCGAGAGCGAGTTTGATTTCGGTGTGACGAGTGGCGCGGGCGCAGAAGGCCTGATGCAGCTGATGCCCGGAACAGCCCGCGATGTGGCCGGTGATCTGGGCCTCAAACATAATCGCAGCAAAGTGCTGAGCGATTGGCGGTACAACGCGACCCTTGGCTCTGAATATCTGGCGCAGCTTGTGCGCCGGTTTGATGGCAACGTGATCATGGTGTCTGCGGGGTACAACGCCGGGCCCGGGCGGCCTTTGCGGTGGATGGAAGACTATGGCGACCCACGCAAGCCGGAAATGGACATGATCGACTGGATCGAACACATCCCGTTTCGCGAAACCAGAAACTACGTGATGCGCGTGGCCGAAAGCCTGCCCGTTTATCGCGCACGCTTGGGCAAAGAGCCCTTGCCTGTGGCTTTTTCAAAAGAGTTGGTCAGCAGCACACTAAAGCTGACGGCCTTGCGCTAACCGCTTATCCCAAAGCCGCGCGCAAAGCCTCCATGCGTGCCGAAAGCGCCTTCTGGTAAAGCTCGCCTTTGAGTTTGCCGGCCTCATCAAATTCATTGTGTGCGCCCGCCACCAAGACCATCGGGCCAAGGACCAACTGGGGTTGCATGGGCAGGAGGCAGTGCACGACAGTAAACTGGCCCGTTTCCCCGCCCGTTCGGCCGGCATTGGCGGACAAAACAACAGTTGGCTTGCCCGCGAATTTCGTTCCTTTTGTGCGGCTGATCCAATCGAGGGCGTTCTTGAGAACACCGGTGATGCCTTTGTTGTACTCAGGGCAGGAAATGATCACGCCATCGGCCGCCTCGAGCTGGTCTGCCAAGGCCTGTACAGAGGCAGGAATGCCCTCCGCTGCTTCCAAATCCTCATTGAACAATGGCAGGTTCAGGTCGGCATCCATCACCTCAGCTGCGCCAAACGCCTCAACCGCATTCTCTAGAAGCTTTCGATTGAACGAGCCTTTTCTGAGCGAGCCGCAGATAGTGAGAAGCTTGGGGTCTGCCATGTATTCGGTCCTTCCTTGGATTGCCTACAAATTAGGTGACATACGGCACATCAAATGCAAGGGCTGACACCGGCCAAACAAAGAAAAACCCCGACACCACAAAATGCGATGTCGGGGAAGTTGGCCAAAAAAATGGCGGACGGAAACATGGTTACTGGTCACTTACCAGTTGGTCGGACCTTTCTCAGCGAAGGCGTTGACCAAGAAATCAATGAAAGCCCGCACCTTGGGCTGCGTGAAGCGCCCGGGCGGATAGACGGCGTAGATGCCCTGCGTTTCTTGCGGCAGATCTGGGATTACATCCGCAATCAACCCGTCGCGCATGGCACTGGCGTAGAGGAAACTGGGCAGGTAAGCGATGCCGAGGCCTGAGATGGCGGCGTTAAGAAGCGATTGCCCGTCATTGACAGAAAGACCACCGGCCGTGCGCACCTGACGCTTTTCACCCGACGGCGCGGTCAGTTTCCAGACAGAGCCATTGGCCTGGCTGGAATAGTGCAAAAGCTTATGTTCGTTGAGATCGTCAATCTTCAAAGGACGCCCATGCTTTTCAAGGTAAGATGGGCTTGCGATCATGCGCTTGGTGGTCTCTGTCAGCTTGCGCGCACGCAGGGTGCTGTCTTCCAGCTCACCAATGCGCACAGCCATGTCGAAGCCTTCGGAAATCAGCTCTACATAGCGGTTGTTAAGCACCATATTTACAGTGATGTCTGGAAATTCGTCGAGGAATTCGCCCAGGACCGGGCTGAGATGGTTCACGCCAAAATCAGTGGCCACCGAGATGCGCAGCAGGCCAGAAGGGTCAGATTGCATGGAACTGACCAAAGCATCCGCCTCGCCTGCGTCGTTCAAGACCCGCAGGGCGCGGTCATAATACGCCAAACCGATTTCCGTAGGGCTGACGCGGCGCGTCGTGCGGTTCAGCAAGCGCGCACCCAGACGTGCTTCAAGCGAAGACACGTGCTTTGATACGGCAGATTTCGAAATACCCAGCTTGCGCGCTGCGTCCGTGAAACCACCCTGGTCCACGACCGTGGCGAAAGCCTCCATTTCGGTAAGGCGATCCATACTCGATACCTCTTAAATCGTTGTCGAGGATCAGGTATGCCGTCACATTCGGGCACAACTGGGGCAGGTGGCTGACAATATCAGGGTTTTCCTTGGGACCGTTGGTGGCGACGAAACAAACAAAGCGTCAGGCTGGTGCGCCCTTCAAAGCCGCTCTGAAGGTGTGCGCCGCTTCAGAAAGCGTGCTGTCGCCAAGCGGTCCGATCAACAAAACACCAAAGCCATTATCGACCCAGCTGTAGGCGGCCATGCCTTCGAGCGTGTCTGCGTCTATCCCACCGCTATCGGCTCCGCCGGTGCGAAGGATACAAAGCGCGACCGGCCCACCGTTGGCCGTCAGGAACGTGAGCTGTGCCAAGGGCGCACCTTTGTAACCCAATTGCTGCGCACGCCGATAAGCCAGCCCATCGACCTCCGGCAGGTTTGTTAGGTCGATGCCCAGAACCTCAGAAAGCTCCGTCAATTTGGCCTCGGAAACGCTCTGAGCCTCCGCGACACCTGAAAGGGTCTCTGTGACGTAAAGTGACTGGTAGTTGGCCACGACCTCGCGCCAGCCGGGTTCGGGTTTGGTAAAAAGAGACCACGATACGGTCGCCGCGATCACAAGCCCGGCGGCCAGGCCAACGAAAGCCGGGACCAGCGCGGACGTCTCGGCTTTGCGTCTGGGCAGTTCGGGCATGGCCGGGGACAGAGAAAGCAGGTTATCTTGCGCAGACACAAAAGTCGCCTGCGCCAAGCGCATACTGTCCAGCTCCGCGGCCAGCGACGCATCCTGCGCCAGAGCGATCTCAATCTCACGGGTCAAAGCGTCAGAGGCTTCTCCGTCGAGAAAAAGTGCCAAGTCTTCGTCAGAAAATGCGCGTTCGGTCATTCGCCCGGTTCCTTGGTGGGTTCCAATTGCGATCTAAGTGTCATTCTGGCAGCCGCAACTCGGCTCATCACCGTGCCAATCGGCACATCCAAGATTTCTGCGGTTTCGCTATATTTATAGCCTTCAACAAACACCAGTAGGGCGGCCCCTCTTTGTGCTTCCGGCAGGGTATTCACTTTATCAAACACCTCGCGCGCGAAAATATTCGTCTCGGCGTCAGGTTTTTCGTCATCCACATAGATGTGCGCATCATCGGAGAACGACGCGGTCTTTCGAATCGACGCGCTGCGCAGCTCGTTGAACCAGATCCGCCGTGCCATCACGAAGAGCCACCTGTCCAAATGCGTGCCTGGTTGGAACAGATTTGCTTTCTCAATCGCACGCAAGCAGGTCATCTGTGCCAGATCATCTGCCTGGTCACGTTGACCGGTCAGTGAGACACAGAACCGCCACAATCGGGGGAAACACGCCGGTAGGTCATCACGTACGGCCGTTTCAGCATCTTTTTTGCCGACCAACCGAATAGTTTTAGCTCCTGTACTGTTAGCTGTGTGACGACGTCGAAACGACGCTGTTGTACCAACATTGGAGGAGAACATGAAAAACACAATCGCGACAATGGCAGCTTTTGCTGCACTCACCGGTTTCGCGGTCGCTGGCGAGACGCCATCACCTGAAGGCGCCGCCGTATACTTTATCAACATCGAGGACGGCGCGACGGTATCGAGCCCCTTCGTGGTCAAGTTTGGCTTGGCAGGCATGGGCGTTGCCCCGGCCGGCGCGGACTTTGACAAGACGGGCCACCATCACGTTCTGGTCAATCGCGCCCCATATGGCGAAGGGCCCAATGATGGCGAGATGTCTGCAGACGGCCTCTACAACGACGAAAACCACCGTCACTTCGGCGGCGGCCAGACAGAAGCCGTGTTCGATCTGCCCGCAGGCACACACACATTGCAGATGGTTCTTGGGGATCAGTTCCACATCCCGCATGATCCGCCTGTGATGTCTGAGCAAATCACGGTGACCGTAGAGTAAGGCCTCTACCCGTGAACTAGCCGTCTTCGGCGTCAATGGACGCCTGGATGGCTTCAAAGAAAAGATCGCGATCTGCGCGCTGGTCTGCAATTTTTCCACGCGCATCGCGCCAACTGGCATTCGTGGCGATCACCAGATCTCTGTTTGGGTCAATGAAAATCGATTGGCCAAACGCGCCAAAGGCGGCGAAACTGCCGTCATCCCGTGTCCACCATTGATAGCCATAGTCAAAGGTCTGGTTTCTGTCCGTGCGAATCTGCGTGCGCGTGGCTTCTGAAAGCCAGTCGTCCGGCAATACAGATGCGCCGTCCAGCCGGGCACCATCCAGGATGAACTGCCCGAACCGCGCGAAATCCCGGGCCGTCGCCTGAATGCAGCATCCGCTGATCGGTTCCCCACTGTCTGAAATGACCCATGACGCATATCCTGCCATGCCGTAGGGCTCCCAGATCTTGTCGGACAGATAGGTGTTGAGAGCCACGCCAACAGCGGCCTCAATCAGAATACCCACAAGGTTCGTTTCCCCGGTAGAGTAGTTGAAGATGGTGCCCGGTTCGTGGGCGCGCGGCAGATCTTTGAGGTAAGTTACGATGGCTGGCGTGTCGCCCTCGCCTTCGGCGTCATTGAACAGCGCTACATCTGAGGCTGGATCGTCGTAATCCTCGGTCCAGGCCACGCCGGATGTCATCGTCAGGAGCTGATGAATGGTCACGTCATCATAGGACGAGCCGCGCAGCTCTTCGATGTATTGTGACACAGGGTCACTCAGGCTTTCGATGTGGCCTTCTGCAATCGCTATGCCCAAAAGCGTCGAGGTCATTGCCTTTGCGACGGAAAAACTGGTCCAGCGTTTGTCGGCGGCCTGGTTCAGCCCATAGGCCTCAAACCGCACCGCGCCCTTGTGCAGGATGACGATGGAGGCGCTGTTTTGACGCTCCATGAAGGCAGAAATGTCATAATCCGTGACCAGAGGGTCGCCGATGTCCAACGCGCGCGGCCTGCTGCCCGGTTCAATGGGGACAGTCTTTACGAACGGGATTTGATCGCTCAAAGCAAAACCGCTGTCCCTCTGGCTCTGCTCCCAAAAGAGAACATCCGTTTTTGTCGGAGGATTGGATAGAAACAAGCGCCATGTCGGCCCGATAAACCACCATCCGATCAGTGCGAGACCAACGAGGATCAGAATGAAAATGAAAAATTGTCGAATGCGATGCGTCATGGAATGGTTTTAGGGCTATTCGCCTGCGCGTGGCAGACCAGTTCAAAGCATGTCTCTGCGGCGTAGCGGTTTGCTGCTGATTGGACCTTCCTGAGCATGCATTATGGGAAAGACCCTGCTCTCATTCTTAAACCGAACGAGGCCAAAACAAAGCCGGATCGCCACGGGTATTGCCTGTACCAACACATTCTCAAAAGAGCGCTTAAGTTGTCATCGCTCTCGACGCGCCCTCCAAACGGAAGGGGCAATATTGAACTTGGCCTGGAACGCGCGGCTGAACGCTTCTTTGGATGCGTATCCTACACGGTCTGCAATGGTGTCGATGGGCGTGCTGGAATGCAAAAGCGCTTCTGCCGCCTGATCTAGGCGCCAAGCGCGCAGATAGGCCCCGGGCTGTTGGCCCATGATCTGTTTGAACCTCTCGACAAAGCTCGATTTCGACATGCCAGCCAGCTTTGCCAGCTCGTCGTTCGTCAAATCGCGCGACGGGTCGGAATGGATCGCGGCCACGGCTCTTGCGATCCGTTCGTCTTTGGCAGCGGCAAGCCAGCCGGGCAAAGCGTCGTCAGATTGCGCCCAACGGCGCAGTATGATCACCAACAACAGATCCAGCAGCCGGGAGACCATGAGGCTGGCGCCGGGACGCGTGGCGCCAACTTCGCGCAACACCAGGTCACACACCACATCGACCCACTCAATCGGGTGATCTGAGAGATCATCGAGCACGATGACGTTTGGCAGCGATTGCAAGATGCGGGCGGCCAGATCGCCATCCACGCTGAAACTGCCCCGAAAGCAATTGACCTCCGGTGGCGCGCGTTCTTGAGGGTCAGTCAAGGTGGCCCTGTGCTTCGTGCCTTTCAAAAGCAAAGCAATCTGGTTTTCATGCAGCGTGACAGGCGATTCAGATCCGACGACGATATTGAGCTGGCCTTTTGTAACAATGTAGACGCAGGGCTTGTCCCACGTCATCGATGTATCCAACGGCCCTTCCGTGTCCATAACTCGGGCGCTGTCACCGCGCACGTGAACAATGTCGAACACCTCAGAAAACTCGTCCGTCACGAAGTTTGGTGTTGCTGCTAACTCTTCCGGAGTTCCCGTCATGGGCGTCAGGCGTATTTGCAATTAAGTCGTTGAGCAAGGGTCTCAGAACGCGTCGATGGTGAGCGCCTACAGCAGTGTTCATCGATCAGCCGTCTGCCCGGATGTTGATCTAGGTGCGGAGCTTACCATGTTCGATGAGACGAAACTGCCCAACAAGGCAAAGCTTACTCTTCTGGCGCGCGTGCTGTTCACATCGCTCTTTTTGCTGTCGGGCGTGACGCACTTCACGAACATTCCTTACTATGCGTCGCTCATGCCGCCAGCATTTCCATTTCCAGTTGGCTTGACGCTCATCTCGGGTGCCGTTGAGCTGGCCGGTGCAGCGATGATCCTATTCAACTGGCACGCCAGGTTGGGTGGTTGGTTGCTGGTCCTGTTCTTGGTGCCCGTGACCCTCGTTGTGCACGGCTATGAACTGGCAACGCAGGAAGACCAGATCGTCTGGGCGTTGCAGCAAGCGCATTTCCTGAAAGGCATAGCACTCACCGGAGCGGCGTTGCTGATCACTCAGGTTGGCGTCACGCGCAGCCTTGTATCTCAGGAAGCCTGACCCCTGCACCCAAAGTTCAGCACTTGCCTCAAGACCCTGAGAGCGCCCAATCCCAGTACATTTCACGCACACGACGCGTGACTGGGCCGACCTGATAGTGCGTGTCGTCGAAGGCGGTGATGGGTGTGACCTTCATCATATTGCCGGAGAGGAACACTTCATCTGCGTCTTGGAAATCTTCAAAAGACATCACCGTCTCATGGACTGCCATGCCATCCGCGCGCATGTTTTCGATGTGGCGCGCGCGGGTGATGCCGGCGAGGAATGTGCCGTTGGGCACGGGCGTAAAAACCTCTCCGTCCTTGACGGCAAACGCATTCGCGGTGGCGGCCTCAGCCACATTGCCAAGGGCGTCCGCGACCAGCGCATTGGTAAAGCCCTTGCTTTTGGCCTCAGCCAGCATGCGTGCGTTGTTGGGATAAAGACAGGCTGCTTTTGCGTTCACCACGGCATCCTCCATCACGGGGCGCCGGAAGCGTGTGCGCGTGAGCGTGGCAGACGCGTCAGGCGTCGCCATCGGCACTTCTTCAAGACTGATGGCAAACCCAGTATCGCCGCCTTCTTTTGGCACGATGGCGGAATGTCCGCCCTCGATCGCCCAGTACATCGGGCGCACGTAAACGGCAGCGTCTTTTGCATAGGCCTTCAGGCCGTCTTCGACGATCTCCACCATGTCCTCGACGCTGATCGTTGGTGTGACCATCAAAGCTTCTGCGGAGGCGTTCACCCGCGCGCAATGCTTGTCTAGATCGGGCGTAACGCCCTCAAAGAAGCGTGCACCATCAAACACGTTGCTGCCCAACCACATCCCGTGGTCGGCCGCATTCATCACGGGGATATCGCCTGCATGCCACGTACCCTTGAAGTATGTGCGAATGTTGGTTCCGGTTGGCATGCGCGACTCTCCTCTGCGTCAGGGGAGGTTAGGTCGATTGCAGGGGGGCGTCCAGTGGTCGGATCAGGGAGCTTCAGACAATAATTTTTCCAGATCCAGCGGGCCGTTGGACATTTGTATATTGCCCTCTTGATCGCGCGGCCATTCATCCTCTGGGCGGTCTCGATAGAGCTCTACGCCGTTGCCATCCGGATCGGACAGATACACCGCCTCGCTCACGCCGTGATCGGCAGATCCTTCGATGGGATACCCCGCTTCAGTGACGCGCCGTAGGGCATCCGCAAGCTGCCTGCGATCCGGGTAGAGAAAGGCGGTATGATAAAGCCCAGTATGCCCGCGTGGCGCCGGGGATCCGCCCTTGGAGTCCCAGGTATTCAGCCCGATATGGTGATGATACCCGCCCGCGCCTAGGAATGCCGCGCCGGATGGAAGCCGCGCTTGGACCTCAAACCCCAAAACGCCGGAGTAGAAATCAATGGCCCGATCGAGATCCGCGACCTTCAGATGAACATGTCCGATCTGCGTTGCTGGATGTGCTGGGGTCATAACTTCGGTCCTTCTCTATGGCGTCATGAAACATAAGTGCCTGTTGGCAAGTGCGCAATTGTCCAGAAATGATCGGAGTTTGTGTGATTTTGCACATTGGCAAGACCCTTTCGTGGTCTCCGGAACACGTCGCCGCGAGAGAGATGCCATCACACAAAAAGTTGATTGCCCCAAATCAGCAAAATCGGACCGGAACGGTTAACTAAGCCACGATCGGAACGGGACAATTTTGAGGGCAGTTATGAGGAAGTTTATCACGCGTCGTGGCGTGCTTGCGGGCGGTGTGTCGCTCCTGGCCGCGCCGGCTATTGCGCAGGAAACGGTGGAGCAGCAGGAATTCACGCGCCGCAACATGTCGGGCTTTAAAAAGTTCAAATGGCAAGATCACTTTGACAGCCTGGGCAAGGGCGCGATCGTGGCGGACACCAATTCCCGTGCGTTGCATTTCTGGTCGGGCGATGGGGAGACTTATCGGCTGTACCCGACATCCGTGCCCCGCAGCCCAGAATTGACGCGCCTTGGCTACACGCGCATCACGAAAAAGGTTGAGGGACCGACATGGACCCCAACACCGTCGATGCGGGAGCGGGATCCCAGTTTGCCCGCCGTTGTCCCTGCGGGCCCGGATAACCCAATGGGCACGCACGCCATGCATCTGAGCTGGCAATACTACCGCATTCACGGCACCCATGACACGCGCAAGATCGGACGCCGGTCGTCTGACGGGTGTATTGGCCTCTACAATGAAATGGTGGCTGAGCTCTTTGAAATGGTCCAGGTGGGCACGCAGGTGCGCCTGATCTAAGGCGCGTCCGAGATCGTTTGCAGATCTTTGGCGTAACGTGCTTTCCACTCGGCATTCGTGCGGTCTCTAAGCTTCGCGGTCGGGACCTTGACCCTGTCGCTTGAGATTGGCGCAGTGCCAAGCGCATCGCAAATCGTAGCCAGGACGGCCACTGGATCGGCGCAGAGTGCATCATACGAGACGCTCAGGGGCGTAACGCTCTGAGCGACGAACCACTTAGGCCACGCGGCTTTGTATGCGTCCAGGTGTGTGACATGGGCGTGCAGGCGATCAAAATTGTATCCGGGTGCCTCAACCGGGGTGAGCCGCTCGATCTCTGAACCGTCCGCCCCTTTGTGCCATAGCCCAGTTTGCTCAGCCCGGAGCAGGGAAATGGCCTGATCCACGGTGTCCTCGCGATGCAGATGGATGAACACAAGCGGCCCGAAAGCTGTTTCAAGGCAGGCGCGGTCGGTCCCTTTCTCTGGCGCCAGGGATCGCAGATAGGTCAAAAGCCCAGAGAGGCTTTCCTGCATCAATCGCAGACCAAAGACAGAGGTATCTCCTCGTGCTTCTGCCAAGGCGGCATCGAGGAAGTCACGTGATGGCAGGCTGGATCCGGGCAGCCCGTCGCGCGGCACGCCCCGCTCGTCTGCCCAGTCTTTGATATCTTCCTCGCGAAAGTAGGAGTGCGGATTGCCAGCCATCCCCGTCGCGGCGAGCAATTGGCATAACATCGTGCTGCCCGATCTCGGTGTCGTGCAGATGATGTACCCTGAAGTTGTCATGACAGGTGCGCGGGTCAGGCCCCGACCATACCGACGATCTCATAGGTCTTCTGCAGGATCGGGGTTGCGATGGCACGCGCGCGGTTGGCCCCACCGGCAAGGATCCTGTCAATCTCACCTGGGTCTTCCATCAGCCGAGACATCTCGCCGGAAATGGGCGCAAGCTTGTCCACAGCCAGATCGGCGAGCATCGGCTTGAACTGGCCGAACTGCTGGCCGCCGACCTCTAACATCACAGCGTCGACGGATTGGTCGGAGAGTGCGGCGTAGATGTTCACCAGATTACGGGCCTCGGGCCGGTCTTCCAGCCCTTTGAATTCGGACGGCAGAGGCTCGGGATCTGTCTTGGCTTTGCGGATCTTCTTGGCGATCGCATCGGCATCGTCCGTGAGGTTGATGCGCGACATGTCCGAGGGATCGGATTTGGACATCTTCTTGGTCCCGTCCCGCAGGCTCATCACCCGGGTGGCGGCGCCCTCGATAACCGGCTCTGTGATCGGGAAGAAATCCACGCCGAAATCATTGTTGAACTTGATCGCGATGTCTCGGGTCAGCTCCAGATGCTGCTTTTGATCCTCGCCCACTGGCACATGGGTGGTGTGATAGAGTAAGATATCCGCCGCCATCAGCGCGGGATAGCCAAATAGACCCAAAGAGGCGTTCTCGGCGTTCTTGCCCGCCTTGTCCTTGAACTGGGTCATGCGCTTCATCCAGCCCATGCGCGCGACACAGTTGAAGATCCAGCCCAATTGCGCGTGCTCTGCCACCTGGCTTTGGTTGAACAGAATGGATTTTTCCGGATCAAGGCCCGCCGCGATGAACCCTGCGCAGAGCTCTCGCGTGGCATGGCGCAGTTTCGCGGGATCCTGCCAGACAGTGATGGCGTGGAGATCGACCATGCAATAGATCGTCTCATAGGCGTCTTCTTGCATGTCCACAAAACGCTTCATTGCGCCCAGGTAGTTGCCAAGCGTCAAGCCGCCCGATGGCTGGATGCCCGAGAAGACACGGGGTGTGAACTGGCCCTCACTCATGGCCTGCTGCTCCAAGCTGGAAATTTCCGTCCGCCTCGCTTACGTGTGCCCGCATCTCGCGTCAAGGAGCGCCGCCCATGTCCCTTCATTCTGACGGTTTGAACGAAAGCCCGGTCAATCCATTGCCTGCCACAGTGATGATCTTGGTTTTGGTGATGGCATTGGTGGAAGGCGCGTTCATGCTGGGCGCGCGCGGCATTATCGGCGGGCCAGAAGCCATCGGCTGGCGGCTCAATGCGATACAGGATTACGGGTTCAGCGCGCGCGCCTTGGCCTGGATGGTGGAGACCGGAACCCTGCGCGGCGATTTCTTGATCCGGTTCGTCACCTATCCGTTCGTGCATTCGGGGTTTACGCATTTCATCTTTGCAGCCGTGATGACGCTCGCCATGGGAAAATTCGTGGGCGAACGCATGGGGCAGGTGGCCTTGGTCATTTTGTTCTTCGGTTCATGCATCCTTGGCGCCTGCGTCTACACGATTATGACCCCTGATGCGCCGGGCCTCATTGGGGCGTTCCCGGGGGTCTACGGGCTGATTGGCGGGTTTACGTGTTTGCTCTGGCTGCGCTTGGGAGAGGTTGGCGCGCAGCAGGCACAGGCCTTCACGCTCATCGGTCTCTTGCTCGGTATTCAGTTGGTTTTTGGCGTGCTGTTTGGCGGAGGCCCGGATTGGATTGCCGACATCGGCGGTTTCGTCGCGGGATTTTTCATGTCGTTCCTGCTGCTGCCGGGCGCGTTGCTTCGGCTGCGCGATAAGCTGCGGCGGAGTTAATCGCGACTACGTCGCATCGCCGAGCGAAACTCTGAAAGCTTGAACGCACCCAGAAGGTGGCCCACGGCCAGATATGTGCCCATACCCGCTCCGACCATGCCAAACAGCCCCACCCACCGCCACCCGGTCAAACCGAAAAGCGGTGTGAAAAACGCGGAAACCATCCAAAGCACACCGCCCATCACGGCAGAGGCAAGACACACCCGCCAGACCCGGCGCCGCAAACGCGCATCAAAGCGTGCCACCTCCCCCATGGGGCGGGCGCCGCGCGCCAGCAGCCAGACCATTGCCCATCCCGCAGCGGTCGTGGCTATGGCAGAGGCAATCCAACCAATAAAGAAGGCCAGACCGACAGCCAGGACCGCATTGATCACCATGGCAACGAGGGCGTAGCGGAACGGACTTTTGGTATCTTCGCGTGCAAAGAACAGCGGTTGCAGAACCTTTTGCAGCACGAAGGCAGGCAGGCCCAGACCGTAGATCGTCACGGCCAAGGCCGTGGCTGCGGTGTCATCGGTGTCAAAAGCCCCGCGCTCAAAGAGGACGGCCACAATGGGAAGCGGGATGATGACCAATGCCACGGCGCAGGGGATGGTCAGTGCCAACGAGATTTCACTGGCGCGCGAGAATGCATTTTTCGCGCCCTTCTCATCAGCAGCCTGCAAACGGCGTGAAAGATCGGGCAGCAGCACGATGCCAACGGCGATGCCCACCACGCCCAGAGGCAATTGATAGAGCCTATCGGCTGTATAGAGCCAGCTGATTGCGCCCTGATATTGGGACGCCACAAGCTGGCCGACCAGCAGATTGATCTGAACCACGCCGCCCGCCAGCGCCGCGGGAATGGCAACGCGCACAAGCTGGGCGATCTCGGGCGTCCACCGCGGGCGTACGATGCGGATGTTGAGCCCTGTCTGCTTGGTGGCAACCCAGACAAGGGCCAATTGCGCGATGCCAGCAAAGGGGATTGTCCAAACAAGCGCTGTGACCGCCCGGCCACCGAATTGCCATGCCGCAAGCATGGCGATGATCAGCATGAAGTTAAGAAGCACAGGTGCCGCGGCGGCCGCCGCAAAACGACCTGTTGCGTTCAAAACACCGGAAAAGAGCGCAGCAAGAGAGATAAACAGGATGTAGGGGAAGACGATGCGCCCAAACTCCACCGTGATGTCAAAGCGCCGGTCGCCCGAAAACCCTTCTGCAGTGGCGTAGACAAGCGCGGGCATGAAGATCATGGCAAGTGCCGTGAGCACCAAGACGACGAGGCTCAATCCGCTGAGCGCGAGGCTGGCAAAGGCCTCTGGCTGATCGTCGGCCTCAATGCGTTTGGAAAACATCGGCACAAAGGCTGCGTTAAAGGCGCCTTCGGCAAAAAAGCGGCGGAACATGTTGGGCAAGCGGAAGGCGGCAACAAAGGCATCCATCACATTGCCTGGCCCAACCAAGCCCGCGATGATCACGTCGCGTCCAAACCCCAGAAGGCGGCTCAGAAGTGTCCAAGCACCGACGGTTAGAATGCCTGACGAAAGGCGGACAGGTCTCATTCACGATCCTTTGTGCCTGCGATACCAAAGCAGTAGCGGATCACATAGGCTTGGGAAAGGGGCGGTCACGTCTTCACAAGCAGAGGTGAGCAGGATAGCGATACACCATCACCCAATAGGGCGCCTCTCATGCCGACTTTGCCAGATTTCCGCCTCGAAACCCATTTCGCGAAGTGGGAGTTTTCGGCGCGCTATCATATGACCGCTTCAGATGCTGAAAGCATGTCTTTGCCCGAGCTTTTGGCCTACGCGTCTTCTGAGGATCGTGAGGCGTTCGAAACCATGTGGCTGGGCTACACCGAGACCTTTGGCGCGCCAGACCTGAGAGAGGCCATAGCGGCGACATATGCCGCGCAAAGAGCAGACAATATTCTGTGCTTTGCAGGGGCAAGTGAGGGGATTTTTGCCGCCAACAGCGTGCTTTTGGACAGCGACAGTCACGCCATAGTCGTCACGCCGAACTATCAATCCCACGAAAGCCTGCCGCTCGCGATTTGCGAGGCAACGGGTGTGCCGCTGGATCCAAATGACAATTGGTCGCTTGATATCGATCGCGTGTCCGATGCGATCCAGCCGAACACGCGGCTTGTCACGATCAATTTTCCGCACAACCCGACGGGGACTATTCTGCCAAGAGATCGCTATGACGCGCTGATTGAGCTCTGCCGCAAGCATGGGATCTGGATCCTGCATGATGAGATTTTCAACGGACTTGGTCCGAGCGACGCAGAGCATCTGCCTTTCATCTCGGATGTGTATGAACGCGGCCTTTCGCTTGGCGTAATGTCCAAGAGTTATGGGTTGCCAGGCCTGCGCATCGGGTGGATCGCCTGTCAGGACATGCAGGTTCTGTCGCAGATGGAGCGGTTGAAACACTATCTTTCGATCTGTAATTCAGGCCCCAGCGAACGGCTCTCGGTCATCGCTCTGACGGCGCGAGACAAGATCCTTGCCCGCAACAACACGCTGATCGATGAGAACCTACCCAAATGGGATGCGTTTTTTTCCCGCTTCCCGGACCTCTTCGATTGGTCCCGGCCCGATGGTTCTTGCATGGCCTTCCCGCGTTACAAGGGGCCGGACGGCGTGGAGGCGTTCTGCAAGTCTCTGGTTGAGCAGGCGGGTGTTCTTTTGCTGCCCAGCACGATCTATTCCTCAGAACTTGGGGAGACGCCCATTGACCGCTTCCGTCTGGGATTTGGGCGCAAGGGACTGGACGAAGGTCTGGCGGCGATGGAAGCGCATCTTTTGAAGAACGCTGGTTGATGCAGGCCTAAAACGGCGCTTTGTGCCGAAATGTCATGCCCGCCCCTCCATCGGGGTGCCGCAGGCGCAGCTCTTCGGAATGCAGCATGAGGCGCTCAAATGCGCGGGCCGGTCCTTCGGCGTAAAAGGGATCGCCAAGGATCGGATGGCCCAGAGCCTGCATATGCACACGCAGCTGGTGGCTTCTGCCGGTCTTGGGCATCAGGCGCACGCGGCTTTCGGTATCGCCGTGCCTCATGACGCGCCACGCGGTCAGCGCCGGTTTGCCTGTCGCGTGACACACCATCTGGCGCGGTCGATTTGGCCAATCCACGATCAGGGGCAGATCCACTTCCCCCATTTTGGGCGAGAGCTGTCCCCATACCCGCGCCACATAGGTCTTTTTCACCTGTCGGTTTTCAAATTGAAGCCCCAAATGCCGCTGTGCATGGGGCGTCATTCCAAACACCATCACGCCAGAGGTATCGCGATCCAGGCGATGCACGAGGAGCGCAGTGGGAAAAACCTCTTGCACTCTGCTGAGCAGGCAATCGGCTAAATCAGCGCCCTTGCCGGGAACCGACAAAAGCCCCGACGGTTTGGACACGACAAGCAATTCATGATCGTCATGTAAGACGTCTAATGGGTCTTGGGGCGGATGATAGGTGTCGGACATTGCTGCGATCTGTCACGAAAACCCGCGCGGCACCAGCCTGCCGATGTCGGCAAGCGGGTTAACCGGCTGTAGGTTCGATCATCGAACAGGTGATCTGCTTGGCTTCCAGCCGGCGGCATGCAAGTTCCGCCGAGTCCCGCGTCAATCCCATAAAGTTCGCGTCAAACCCAGCCGGGCGGCGCAGCACTTTGCGCAGGCTACCATCCAGCGTCGTCATCTCGTTCAAAGCGACTTGGAGCAGGACTTGGCGCGCTCTGTATTCGGTTTGATAGCGGCCCACCGTAATGCCCCAGTGCCGTCCGCCAGAGGTCGAGACACGCTCCACCACGGTTTGGATCGGATCGCTGACAGGATCACCGGCTTGGGGTTTTCGCGCGGCGTAGGCTTCGATCAACGTGGCGGGTCTTGCCTTTGGGTTCACGCTGGCATTGGTCTGCTCACGGATATGGGCAAGCTGTGCCTCGGCCAAAACCGTTGGCTTCGTCTCAGAAGAGGCGTCTATGTTATCCGCGATTGCGGCTGCAATTTTTGCCGCTATTTCATCGTCTTCCAGATCCTCTGTCTGCGCAATGAGAAGCTCTTCCGGCGTCGTTGACCCGCCCGTTGGCCGGGATCGCGGACGCAAACTCTGCTTTACAGCAGCTGCAGAGGCCAGGCGCACCTTTTTGCCGAAGCCACCTGGTACCTCGTCTTCGTTTGCACGGCCGAGGTAGGGGGGTTTTGACGGGCGTGAAAGAGCCACATTTGTCGGTGCCCGCCGAAATCCAAGGTCTAGCAACTCGGCCACCTTAGCATTGCGCGACGCGGTTGAACGCCCGCCAAACACTGTCGCAATGATGCGCTCACTGCCTTTCTCGGCGCTGGCTGTCAGGTTGAAACCGGCCGCCCGTGTGTAGCCTGTCTTAATCCCGTCCGCGCCCTTGTAGGATTGCAAAAGCTTGCGGTTGGTGTGGTTCACCTTCTTGATGCCAGCATCGGCGGTGATGCGCGAGAAGAGGTTATAGTATTTGCGATAGTCGTAAAACAGGTGGCGACCGAGAATGGTCATGTCGCGGGCTGTCGATAGGTGCCCTTGCTCTGTCAACCCATGCGCGTTTTTGAAATGCGTTCTGGTCATGCCAAGTGCTTTGGCCGTTCGGTTCATACGACGAGCAAAGCGCGCCTCGGATCCCTCAATGGCTTCCGCCAGGGCCGTGGAGGCGTCGTTGGCCGACTTCACCGCAGCGGCGCGGATCAAATACCGCAGTTTGATGGTTTGACCGGCGCGCAGGCCCAGTTTGCTAGGCGGCTCGCTCGCTGCGAATTTCGAGATTTTCACCGGTGTATCAAGGCCAATCTCGCCGTTTTCCACGGCCTCAAACACGACGTAAAGCGTCATCATCTTGGTCAGCGATGCGGGGTGCAGACGCGTGTCAGCATTGCGCGAATGCAGCACCTCGCCTGAACGTGCGTCCATGACCAAGGCTGCATATGGCGCAGCCGTTGCGGATAAAGGAACAATTACGACCATCCAAATGATCGCAAACGTGAAAATAACCCGGCGGGCCAGCTGTGGTGTCCTGGTTCTCATGAACCTGCTCGTTTCTGCCTCAAGCCGCCATTTTTTGGCGTGCCTTTTGTAATTGAGAAACTGGTAACACAGCATTTCTTACAGATAAAGCTAAGATTTTCAGATTTCGCGGCATGTGCATTAAGGTGTCACAGTCCGACAATGTTTTCGGTGAACCCGCCCTATGCTATGCACATTTCCGCGAGACTTATGAGGCCGCCATGAAGGATGACGCACCCAAACCCTGTCTGAAACTCCGCGCAGGAGACACCTATTCCGGCAAGCAGGGCTTCGAGTATTTTGAGGGTATCTCAAAAGAGACAGCCCGCTCCGACGGGATTTGCATGCACATCCTGACAGTTCCGCCGGGCGGACGTGCCAAAGCTCATAAGCATGAAACGCATGAAACAGCGATCTACGTTCTTTCGGGCAATGCTGTGATGTATTGGGGTGACAACCTTGAAAACTTCATGACGACGGAGCCGGGTGATATGGTCTACATCCCCGCAGATGTTCCGCATTTGCCGATCAACCCCGGCGCCGTGCCGGCTGTGGCCGTGATTGCGCGGACGGATCCCCATGAGCAGGAAAGCGTTGTTTTGCTGCCGGACCTGGAAAAGCTTGTTCCGTAGTGAGAACCGGCTTTGGTGCAGGTCCACCGGCCTTCAGTCTAGAAGATACCAGTCTTGCTGCCCGGAGAGGAGAATTGTCGGGAGGTCAGGCCGTCATGTCCGCAAGATAGCAGTCTTCAGCGACCTCACCGAGAGCGTTCACGCTCCAGACGCTGCCGCGCGATCTCTTCGTTTTGTGTCGCTCCTTTTTGATCGATGAGGCAGGATTTCACAAAGTCCAGATGCGCGACGACGGCGGCCTTGGCGGCGTCAGGGTCACGCTCCAACAGGGCATCATGGATGCTCCGGTGTTGATTTAGGAGCGCCTCTCGCGTGGTGCGCTGTTTGAACATGATCTTGCGGTTGTAAAAGACACCCTCGCGCAGAAGCTGAAACATGGATCGCATCATATGGAGCATGATCACATTGTGACTGGCCTCCAGAATGGCCATGTGAAACTCCGCGTCCAATTGAGCCTCTTCAGAAGGATTGGTCTTTTCGTGGGCGGCTTCCATTTTCGCGAAAATCTCTGCCACGACGGCAAGGTCCGTGTCTGACGCCAAGCGGGCCGCGCGTTCGGCTGCCAGGCTTTCCAGATCGCGCCGAAAGGACAGGTAATCAAACACCGCTTCCTCGTGACTTGCGAATAGCTGGATCAAGCCGTCTGAGAAGGCATTGCCCAGCACGTCCGCCACGAAAATTCCCGCTCCGGCGCGCGATGCGAGTAAGCCTTTCGCCTGAAGTTCCGCCACAGCCTCGCGCAGCGACGGACGAGACACGCCAAGGCGTTCGGCCAATTCGCGTTCAGAGGGCAGGCGCTCCCCTGGTCGCAAGATGCCCCGCAGGATCAGTTTCTCAATCTGTCGCGTGACAGCAGAAGACAGCTTTTCTGGTGTGACTTTCTGAAACGGCATGGGAATGACTTAAACCGGTCAGATAAAATGACCAATCCCCAACCGCGCTAAATGCGTCATCTGCGTCGATCCGATCAGCTCGCAGGCGCCCACCGGTCAGTTTGGCTTGGCAAAAATGCCTCTACAGCTGCGGTTGCAATGACCAGAGTTTCGCCGGTGTCCGGATTGGTCACATTTTGCCCGCCCTTCACGGCAGACACAGATGCCCGCCCCCGGGGTAAACCCTCAGCCAGAGCGTTAAGATCGAGGGCGCCCGGATCTTGCACGCCGATCGTCACGGCGACGCGCATCTCTTTGTGATCCATACCAGTGCTTTCGAAGATTGGCAGTGTCGAGCGGCGCAACGCGCTTTCAATCGCGCGTGTGGCGGCCTTTTGGTAATCCATCCCGTGCAGGTCATTGCCCATGCCCATCTCAAGAATAAAACGCTGATCAGTCATCGCGCGCCTCCAGATCCAGACTTACGGAAATGGCGGCGTTTGCAATGACAGTGGGCGGCGCCTCCGGGCGCGGCACGTTCAGGCCGCCATGGGTCGCGGACACGGTGATCTGCCCGTAAGGAAAGACTGATTTCAAGCTGTCGCAATCCACCTGATCCGGCTGCTGCACAGCGATCTCAGCCTTGATGATCATCGCCTCTTTCGGGCATCCGAAAAGCTCAGCGAGGTTGATCGAATTGCGCCAGAGCGCATCTTTGAGCGCGCGGCGGCCGGCCTCGGTGTAGTCTTCGCGCCGAAGCGACGTACCTATTCCGAATTCGGTGAGCAGGCGGTGTTTGGGCATGGGAATTCCTTTGCGGGACGCGATGGCGCATGAGTATTTTTCGCGCGGTGAAGATGCAAGATCAGTGCAGCGTGAAAAGGGACAAAAGACCCACGAGGATCAGGCTCAGTGCCCAAACGAGATCAAGATTGAACCAGCTGCGCGACAGGAATTTGAGACCCAGCCAGTGATAAACACCCGCCGCAATTGCGCCGCCTGAGACCATCATGGCCGCCGTGTGCGCGAAAGCGACGCCAAATGCGACGGCGGTGTTCGAGCCCATCAACTGGAACGCTGCCTGATGCCCTTCTTCCAAAGTGGCGTAGTTGCAGATGCCCAAATAGATGGGCACCAGCATCAACCCCGCGCCATGGGCCATCGCGGCAAGAAAAGACCAAAGTGCCAAGCGATGTGGTTTGACGCGCGCGAGCATGCGGGGATGGCGGCGGTTGATAAGGAGGTAAACGCCCATCCCGATGACAAGAATTGCGGCACCGATCTGGATCTCGCGCTGATACTCAACCAGCGTGAACATAAGCGAGAATGGCAAAAGGATCGCCGTCATGGCGATCAGATGGCCCAGGGCCAGTAGACCCAACGCCCGATACAGGCTGGGATAGCTGCGCTCCATCAACGCGGCTGAGACGGCGAGGGGCCAACCCATTCCTGGATTGACCCCATGGTATATGCCTGATGCGATCACGGCCCACCAAAGGGCCGTGAGGCTCGCGTCTTCCATCAGGACCTAGACGTTTGGATAACAGAAACTGTCTGTGGAACAGTCTCCGCCTTCCAACCGGATCTGGTGGCTGCGATAGCCCTCTGGGAACTCCACATAGAAGTCCTTATCCAACTCCAGACCGCCGTTTTCGCCCACATGGGCCATGACCATCTGACCGCCCTCATCATCTGGGTAGAACTGATCATCCCATGTCGAATAGAGCGAGTTCGTCCAATAGACACGCTTGCCGTCGCGGCTGATCTCGACCATTTGCGGGCCGTAGACGAACGGCTTGCCGTTGGGGTGGTTCGCCCCGCGTGCAATACCGCCGAGCTCAACCTTACCTGTCAGTTTGGGGTTGAATGGGTCCGAGACGTCATACTGGTGCATCTCGCCCATGCCCCAGCACGCCACATAGAGGTACTTGTCATCCAGGCTCAGGTCGATGTCTGTGACCAATGGCGGAACAGCCTCGAAGCCTTGTAGCAACGGCGGCAGGTTTTCTGCCTTTTCAGGACGTGGATCTATGGTGATGGTTTTCTTGCAGTCAAACGTGCCGTCTTCCTTCTGCCACCACGTGAAGATTGAGCCCTGAAGGTTCGTCGTGTCGACAACCACGCCAACAAAGCCATGGTTCTTGGCCGGGTCATGCGCCGGACGGATCTCCAAAGCCATCTGGTGGTTTTCACCCAGATCAATGGTTTGCACATTCTTACGCTCACGCAGGTTCCAGAAGTGGATAACGTGCCCGTATTTGTTGCTCAGCAAGTCTTCTGCGACGATGCCGCCTTCAAACTGCGGCGGCAGGCCCCATTCAGAGCTGACCATGTAGTCACGCGGCAGGTTCCACCAGAAATCGTAGTGCTTTTCCTGCTTGCCGCGATCCATCTCATAGCGGCCGAGGATTTCGAATGTCTCGCAATCCATGATGAAGATGCCGGGTGGTCCGTCAGTGCCATCTTCGCCACCGCCTCCCAGGGTGGACACATAGATGCCTTCAGGGCCGCAATGGATCGTGTGCGGGCGCGAATAGCCGGTCTTCGAGAACACTTCTTCGGGTTCGATGATCTTATGGATCTTCGCCTTGAGGGGTTCCTTGACGTCGATCACGTAGATGCGGGACGACCGAATGCCGGGGATGATAAGATACCGACGCTCCAGGAACGCGTGGCCTGAAAGCGGGGACAAGGACGCGGAGCAAGCGTTCCAGCCGAAATGGTGAAATTCATCGCCTTTGTTCGGCATGATCACCTGATGCACGATCTCACCAAATGTCTTGGATTTCGGATCAACATCCACAACCGCCAAACCATCGGGCTGCGATCCGTCGGGGCTGAGCATGAGTGTAAATGCGAGTGTTTCAGCTGGGGCTTCCATCGCCATTGTGGCGGTCGGGTAAAATGTTGGATCTGGTCTTAAATTCATATTGTCTCCTCCCTCGCGTGGCGCGATTTTGGCCGTGAATTTATTCGGCCTTATGAATCTATGCTCTCACGACTTTAATTGTCTGACAATTGATTTTTTTCGGGGCTAGAACAGCTATCCCTACAAGGCGGGCAAAGTCGCGCGGATTGCCTCTGCCATGGCTTGCGTCAAATTTGCAGGGGCGTTCGGCGAAAAAAGCAAAAAGCGATAGATCTTGGGCAAGGAAGGCAGGTTCTCTGCTGCGCCCAAAATCGTCATGTCGTCTGTAACACAAGAGCGCGGCAAAACGCCTACGGCGATGCCTGCCCGCACGGCGGAAAGCAAACTGCCGAAGCTTTCGCTGCGAAAGGTGATCTGAAAGTCGCGGCCCATATCCTGCAAGGCGAGTGTCGGGATCGTCTTCCACCAGCACGCGCGATCCAAAAACGCTAAAGGCAGGGGCGCATCCGCACGGATCCGCGCCGATTTGCTGGCAGCCCAGACTGCGTCCTCGATTGACACAAGGTGATCTCCAATCGCGGCCGGACCGGAACACACGGCCATGTCGAGCTGCCCGTCACGCACCGCTTTCGGGTAGGGGGCTGTACATCCAGACAAGGCTGACACGTCCACACCTGGATGGCGCTTGGAAAACCGCGTCAACGCCTCGGCAAGGATGTGTGTTTCGTAGTCGTCTGGAATACCGATCCGCAAACGCCCTGTGAGCGGCTTTTCAAACAGCACTTGCATGTCTTGTAGCTGTGCCACGGCCGCTTCGGCTTTGGGCAAAAGACGCTCTCCGGCATTTGTGAGCTGCATGCCTTTGACCGAGCGATCAAAGAGCGCAACGCCGAGGCTGTCCTCGAGGTTGCGCAACTGCACGCTGACGGCAGATTGGGTGCGGCCCAGGCGATTGGCCGCATGGGTCAAGTTGCCGGTTTCCGCGATCAAGAGAAAACTGCGTAACAGATCACTGTTGAGCGGATTGCGATCGATTTTGTTCATGACTGCGATCAAAACTATTCGTTTTCTCTAATGATAAACGGCTTTTACGGTTCCGGCAACACGCCCACGAAATGGAGAGGCTGAAATGGAACTGTTGGATGTCGTGACGTTGCTGGGCATAGGCGTGCTGGGTGGCGTATGGAACGCCGTCGCAGGGGGCGCTACGCTCTTCACCTTTCCTGCCTTGATGGCGGCGGGTTTGCCACCGCTTGTGGCCAATGCCACGAACTATGTGGCCCTTCTGCCGTCAAACGCCGCGGCGCTTCCTGCCTACAGGTGCGAATTGCGGCAGGTGGGTCGGGCCTTGTGGCCATTGGTCATTGTATCTGGTCTTGGTGCGATTGTGGGCTCTGTCCTATTGCTGTTTTCCGATCCGGCGGTGTTTGAGCGGCTGATCCCAGCACTGATCCTGACAGCGACGGCCCTGTTTGCATTTGGGGACCAGATCCGCGCCAAGCTGCTCCACGTCGCGGGCGGCACGCGCACGGGCTCGGTGGTTTACCTCGGCCTCTTTGTGGCCTCGATCTACGGGGGATATTTTGGCGCTGGCTTGGGGATCATCCTGCTCGGCATCGCGCAGATCATGGGCTACAGCGATTTCCACGTGGCCAATGCCATCAAAAACCTGCTGGCGTCCAGCTTCTCGCTCCTGTCGATCATCGTCTTTGGCGTCGGCGGCCTGATAGCCTGGCCCCAGGCTTTCGCGATGATGGCGGGCAGCACTTTGGGCGGGTATCTGGGTGGCACCTTTGCCAAATACACCAACCCGCGGCTTCTGCGCGGTGCGGTCATTCTCTTTGGTGTGGTTCTCAGCGGCGTTTACGCGTGGCGCGCCTTTGCTTAGAATTCCACCCCGATCTGCGCTTTGATGCCAGAGCGGAACGGGTGCTTCACAAGCTCCATTTCAGTGACCAGATCTGCGATCTCGATGAGCTCATCCTTGGCGTTGCGGCCGGTCAGAACCACATGGGTCATCTCTGGCTTTTCGGCCTCCAAGAAGGCCACGACCTCATTCACATCGATATAGTCATATCTGAGCGCGATATTGATCTCATCGAGCAGGACCATGTGATGGCTGTCATCCCGGATCAGCTCCTTGGATTTGGTCCACGCGGCTTGCGCCATTTCGATATCTCGTTCCTTGTCCTGGGTTTCCCAGGTGAATCCCTCACCCATGGTGTGAAACGCGCAAGTATCTGAAAAATTCTGACTGATCAGGTTGCGTTCGCCTGTCGACATGCCGCCCTTGATGAATTGCACCACAGCGCATTTCATATCGTGGGCGATACAGCGAAAGATCATCCCGAACGCCGCAGAGGATTTGCCTTTGCCCTTGCCGGTGTGGATAATGACCAAGCCCTTCTTGTCGGTCTTGGTCGCCATGATCTTGTCCCGCGCGGCCTTTTTCTTGGCCATCTTTTCGGCGTGCCTTGTTGCGTCATCGCTCATCGTATCTTCCCTCTATCCGCCCATACCTTAGGGCTCAGTTCTCGCCATTCAAAGCACGTCCTCATGCTCGGTCTTTTCGACGATCTTCAAAAGTTTCACAAAGCCTCCTTTTTGGCGCCAAAGTCCGGTGGACCAAAATGGTGCCTCAGAATTTCCCGTAAACGATCTACAAGCACGTCATCCATGAATTCGAACCTGTCGGGAATGCCAAGGGTAACAACTTTTGTATCTGTCAGCATGCCGCCAGGTGCGTTCTTCAGACGCTGCTTGTGCCTTGGTTCCATAACCATGATGACATCTGCCCAAGCGACGTGTTCGGCCGTTATGAGTTCGTCAGCGTCTTTACTCAATCCCGCGAAGTCTGGCTCCAAACATGACCAGCCTCGGGCAACTTCGAACGCGGTAGGGCTTCGTTTGCGCGCCTTTCCACAAACAAACAAAACCCGCGTCATTTCACCAAGGCCTCAATCCGGGCCCGCGCCGAATTGGACCGTGGCACCCAAAGCTCTCGGTCGATGGCTTCCTGCAGACGCTCCGCGATCTCATGCAATGCGGGTTGGTTGTGATCCTCGATAAACTGGCGCGTCTCATCGTCTTCCAGAAACGCGGCTTCGACCATGTCGAAATGGTGGTCTCGCACCGCCCCTGTCGTTGCGGCAAAGGCAAAGAGATAGTCGACTGTGGCTGCGATCTCGAAAGCGCCTTTGTATCCGTGGCGTTTGATGCCGTTGATCCATTTCGGGTTCACAACGCGCGAGCGGACAACGCGGGCGATCTCATCATCCAAGGTGCGGATCAGCGGGCGTTCCGGACGGGAGTGATCGTTGTGATACACAGGTCGGCTTTCGCCTTGCAGCGTCGCCACCGCGGCTGCAGCCCCGCCTTCGAACTGATAGTAATCGTCGCTGTCGAGGATATCGTGCTCCCGATTGTCCTGGTTCTGGACGATGGCCTCGGTTTGGCGCAGGCGGGTTTCAAAGCCCGACCGATCCGCACGGCCTTCGTCGCGTGCACCATAGGCATAGCTTCCCCATGTCAAATACGCCTCCGCCAAGTCGGCTTTGTCTTTCCAAAGGCGTTCATCGATCATCGCTTGCAAGCCCGCGCCATAGGCCCCGGGCTTTGAGCCGTAAATGCGCGGCCCAGCACCTTCCTGCCGCGCCCGTGCTGCCGCCGGGTTCACATCGTCCGCCTCATCTAGCGCCATGACCGCTTGGGCGGCGCTGTCGAAAAGCGAAATGAGTTGCGGGAAGGCATCGCGGAAAAATCCCGATATGCGTAGAGTGACGTCGACGCGCGGGCGGCCCAGAACGCTCTGGGGGAGAATGTCAAAACCCGTCACGCGGCGATTGGCGCTGTCCCATTTGGGTTTGACACCCATCAGAGCGAGGCCTTGGGCAATATCATCTCCACCCGTTCGCATGTTGGCCGTGCCCCAGGCCGTCAGCAGCATCGTGCGGGGCCAATCGCCGTGGGTCTGGAGGTGTTTTTCAATCAGCAAATTGGCCGATTTCCATCCAAGCGCCCAGGCCGTTGGCGTGGGAACGGCCCGGCTGTCGACCGAAAAGAAATTGCGCCCGGTAGGCAGGACATCGAGGCGTCCGCGTGTCGGCGCACCCGACGGGGCCGGCGGAACGGCGTGTCCGCTGAGGGCAGATAGGAAACCGGCGCCTTCGTTTGGGCCGCAATTGGTGATCGCAGGCCGGATTTCAGATGTGATGGTTTGGACGACGGATGACGCTCGCGGGCCAAGGCCCGCATCGCCCCACCCGCCGTCCCTTAGGATGCGAATAGCGAGGAGTTCGAGCCGTTCAACTGTATCGCCGGTGCTGCGCCACGGGTCATCTGTGATATCTAAAAGGTGCGGTGGTCTTGGGCCGGTCCAAGGCGCAGACATATCGCAATCGAGCGGATCGAACGCAAGGTCCAGATCATCGGCCAAAGCACGTATGAAAGACGCATCACCGTCGGCTCCCTGCCCTCGCGGCACCCGTGCCATGGCGATTGTCAGATCGCGCAGTTGATCGCCTTCGGGCGAGACACCAAACACATGCAACCCGTCGCGGATCTGCGCCTCTTTCAATTCGCACAGATAAGCGTCCAGCTTGGCCAGATCTCTTTCTTCATCCTGACCGGACAAGCCGATGTCGCGATCAAGACCGGTTGACGAACTCAGCGACAGAATTTCGCGACGCAGGTGATCAATGCGCCGAGGGTCCACGCCCGCAGCCTCATAGTATTCGTCGACAAGAGCCTCCAGGTCACGCAGCGGGCCGTAGGTTTCCGCACGGGTGAGTGGCGGCGTCAGGTGGTCTATGATCACGGCCTGCGCGCGGCGTTTGGCCTGTGTCCCCTCGCCCGGGTCGTTCACAATGAACGGATAAATGTGCGGCAATGGCCCGAGCGCGACTTCTGGCCAGCATTCTGCGCTCAACGCCAGGGCTTTGCCCGGAAGCCACTCAAGATTGCCATGCTTGCCCATGTGCACGATGGCATCTGCACCGAAATCGCGCCGAAGCCATGCGTAGAACGCCAGGTAGTTGTGAGGCGGAACGAGGTCAGGAGAATGGTAGGTATCGGTAGGGTCGATGTTGTAGCCTCGCGCTGGCTGCACACCGACCACAACACGCCCGTAACGCAAGATCGAGAGTTTGAAGCCCTCGTCAGACAAGAACGGATCATCCTGAGGGGCGCCCCACCGTGCCGTGATCTGCTCTTTTAGCTCCCATGGCAGATCCTTGAAGTAGCTCTCATAATCGCTGAGCGATAGCGTCTCGCCGCCCGCCTTTTGAGTGCGATCTGTCAGCCAGTTGGTCGGCCCGGCCAGAATGGATTGCATCAAGGCGTCGCCATCGTCAGGTGCACCTTCGATGCTGTACCCCTTGGCTTTCATAAGGTGGAGCGCATGAACAGTGCCCGCCGGGGTGTCCAGCCCCACACCGTTGGCCAGTCGCCCGTCTTTGTTGGGGTAGTTGGCCAGGATCAAGGCCACTTTTCTCTTGTTCTCGGGTGTGGCGCGGAGGCGCGACCAGTTTGCTGCCAGCTGTGCCACAAAATCCACCCGGTCGCCCTGGGCGCGATAGGTCGCGATGGGGCACTGTGTGGCGGTATCAAAAAAGGCTTCACCCTTGAAACTGACCGCGCGGGAGAGCACGCGGCCGTCCACTTCCGGCAAGGCTACATTCATCGCGATGTCGCGGGCAGATAGACCTGTGAGGCCCCCAGCCCATGCCTCCTCTGAACTTCCGGCGAGGACAACCTGGAAGACAGGCGCGGCGTTTGCCTCCGGCATAGTCAGCGGGTTTGTGGGGGATGCGTCACCTGAGTGTGGAGAGCCCACGGCAAAGGAGGTGGCATTGAGGATAACAGAAGGCGGTTCCGCCGCGAACAGCTGGGTGAGGGTGGCAACGGAGACAGGGTCTTTCAAGGAAGCCACGAAGATCGGAAGCGGGTTCATCCCGGCGCGGAGGAGCGCGCGGACCATCCGGTTTATCGGATTGAGACCCGCCCCTTGGACAAGGGCGCGGTAGAACACGATCGGAACAACAGGATTTCCGTCGGTCCAACCCGCCTGGGCCGCCGACAGATCCGAGATACCTGACCCAGGCCAGTAGACACCTGCGCGCAAGAGGGGGCTTGCGGTTTGGGGTTTTTCACCTCCGTCCAACATGGCCTTGCCGTAGCGCAGGAAGTTTGCCGCATTCTCTGGCCCGCCTTCTACGAGATACGCCCAAAGCGCGTCATAGTCTTCGTCGGATATCGTGGAGAGCGCGCGCAGGTCTGCATCGGGTTTGTCATCACCGGGCAGCAGCGCAAGGGGCACGCCGGCCTCATGACACCGCGCGGCATATTGTTCAGAGCCATATTTCCAATAGCCGACGCCCCCCAGGACGCGGGCGATCACCAGGCGGCACTTGGTGGCGCATTTGTCCAGATGCAGATCAACCGACATTGGGTGGCCCATCTGCGTGATGTTGGCCAGCCTCAGCCCTGGCGGCTCATCCATCTCGGTACGCGCTTCGCTTAGGGCAGCGAGTTCGGTGTCTGCGGCCGACAGGAACAGAATGTCGTCCGGCGTCTGCTCCAGATCAACCGGTTCTTTGCCGTCATCGACACGACCCGGAGTGGCGGCAAGCAGGTGCATTACGCCCTGCACTTTCGTGCGAAGAGCGTGAAAAGGATCCCGATGGGCGTATTCTGGGAAAAGTGAAGCATGAGGACCTTAGGAGAGGGATTTTTCCATGAAGACGGAGGAACTGTTGGGGACGTAATCGCCGAAGATATCACACCGAGAAAAGCCGGCCCTTTCATAAAGGCGGACGGCGGATTTCAGAGGGTCGCCTGTTTCGAGCTTGAGCATCGGGATCGCCTGTTCGCGGGCGGCATCTTCGATCGCGCGCAGGATCGCGGTGGCAACGCCTCGCCCACGGGCGTCTGGCGCGGTGAACATCGATTTGACCTCGCCATAGGTGTCTTTCGCAGCCAGCGCGCCGGTGCCTAGAACCATGGCGCCATCTCGTGCTGCAAAGAATGTGATGTTTGGCGCGCAAAGCTCTTCAATGTCGAGAAAGTAGTTCTCTTCCGGCGGGAACATCGCCTGCATGAGGGCATGGCTGGCTTCGAGCAAGATGCGGGGGCCCTCTGTGCGCGGATCGGTCTCTTCAACGATGAGCATGAGTCAGAAGGCCTTTTCCATAAAGACGGTGGTCTCGCCTTGAGCGTAATCTGCAAACGGACCGCGGCGGGCATAGCCAAGCGCGTCATAGAGAGCAACTGCGGCTTCAAGCTTTGAGCCTGATTCAAGCAACATGCGTGACATGCCCTCTTGCTGCGCCACCGCCTCCAGATGCGACATGAGCGCTTTGGCGACTCCTTGCCCTCGGACATCGGACACTGTGAAGAGGCGCTTGATCTCGCCATAGCCGTCCTCTGCGCATAGAGCGACGCAACCAACTGGCGTTCCATCAATACGCGCGACGAGAAACGTGACATTGTCCGCCACCAATTGTGTGGCATCATAGGTTGAGCACTCATTGATGTCGTAGGCCTCGCGCAGGGCCGCCTCGCTGCCGTTCAAGAGCTGAGCGGCATCTTCTGTGAGGGGGGATTCCTGCGCGATGGTCAGGGTCATGCAAGGGCTGCCTCAATCTCAGCTTGTTTGAGTCCAGCCTGGCCAATCACAACAAGACGAGTTTCCCGGGGCTCGCTTCCAAAGGGGCGATCAAAATACGTGTC
>CAKZYL010000235.1 GCA_937884705.1 uncultured Roseovarius sp.
CCGTCCGACACGATCAGCATCGCCTCAAGCTTCTGCAGATACTTGTCCGTCCGCCAATCCTTCGCCAGATCGACACTCGCCCGCTGCAATTGCCCTGGGGACGCCTCAAGCTTCGCCTCCAGCCGCTCCAGCAACGTGAACGCATCCGCCGTCGATCCCGCGAACCCGGCCACCACGTCATAGCCACCCGGCGAGATACGCCTAACTTTTCGCGCGGTGCCTTTGATCACGGTTTGGCCAAGGCTGACCTGCCCATCCCCCGCAATCACCACCTCGCCGTCCTTCTTGACGCCGATGATCGTGGTCCCGTGCCATCCTGGAAAGTCTTCACCCATACCGCTCTCCCTTTTGCCCCAAACCCTAAGACCTCAGTCAACCGAACCGCAACCCTGTTGCGACAGCTTAACCCCGGCTTCCTTCTTTTTAGAAAATACCCAGAGCCTGCCGGTGCCACAGGCGCAGGTCCAAAAGAAAAGGGCCGCTCAGTCGCGGCCCTCGAATCCCTCAAACCTCGAAAAAATCAGAGGCTGTCTTCAATCCAGCTTTGCAGCGTTGCCTTTGGCGCGGCACCGGCCCGGTTGGAAATGATCTCACCGTCTTTGAAGATGAAGAGCGCCGGGATACCGCGAATGCCAAGCTGAGTCGCGGTGTTCGGGTTGCTGTCCACATCCACCTTGGCGATCTTCACCTTGCCGTCCATTTCGTTGGAAAGCTCCTCAAGCGCCGGACCGATTTGCTTACACGGGCCGCACCACTCGGCCCAGAAATCCACCACTACGGGGATGTCAGAGTTCTTCACTTCAGCGTCAAAGGTGTCGTCGGTTACGGCCACGGTGCCCATGTTCATGTCTCCAAAAGAGCTGCGATTGAGGCTTGGAACGTAAGAAGGCTTGTAGTGAACGTCAAGCTATATGGGTGTTTAGCAATGCATCCGTCACAATATCGTGTGGCAGGTGCATAAGTGTCGCCGTCCTCGTCCACAAAAAAGCTGTTTCAACTGTGTGGCTTGGAAAGATTTCGCCCAACGCATGAGCATAGGCCCCCATTTGCCGCAAAAGCCCATCCGGGCAATCGCGGACAAGCTGGGGAACCAGTGCGTTCGTCTTAAAGTCCACGGCCAAGACATGCGCCTCTGACACAATCAGCCGATCAATCACGCCATGAATGCGGCAGCCCCCAAGACTGTCCAGATGCGCCGTGATCGGCACTTCGACCAGAGCGCCCGCCGCAAAAAGATGAGCAAGGCTCGGCTTCTCGAGGGTCTTTTGCGCCTCTGCCAGCAACAGCGCACACTCCTCGTCACCAGCGCCGTCGATCCCTGACGACAAAAGCCGACGCGTCACACTGCTCCACTCATCTGGTGCCACCTCAGGCAACACTTCCAGCAAGCGATGGATCTGACGGCCGCGCCGTTTGGCGGCATCTTCATCCAGCCCCCGCTCATCTGGCAAGGCCTTCGCGCCGCCCAAATCAGACGGGCTCAAAGGGGCCGGCTTCACGTCCGGCTCGGGCGCGACGCGGATCATGAATTCTGGCAGATCTATTGACCTCCTTGGCTCATCTTTGACCTTGTTAGAGACTATTTGCGCCCAATTCCCATTTTCCAGGCGCAGCCCACGCTCTGTTGGCTCAGCGCCAATCGCCTCCATGCCTGTCCGCACCTGATCGTGCCAGCTTTTGCGATCCTTCCCCAGCTCTCCGGCCGCGGCCACGACCAGCCACTGCTCCGCGCGCGTCATCCCGACATAGAGCAGCCGATCCCGCTCCGCATCCGCGGCATCTCGAGCGCTCTGATCGTGCGCCTGCTGAAAGTCCGTCGCCTCTTCGGCAGACGATCGCCACAGGACACCAGCCTCCGTCTGCGCCAACTCGCCCAGGCTGCGCTTGTTCCATTGCGCCGTATCCGGAAGAATCACAATTGGCGCTTCCAGACCCTTGGCGCCATGAACCGTCATCACCCGGATCCGGTCTCCGGCCGTGTCCAACTGACGTTTGATCTCCAGATCATCGGTTTCCATCCAGACAAGGAACCCGGTCAGGCTGTCCACCGCGTTGCGCTCATAGGCCAATGCCTGGCTGAGCAGCGCATCGATCCCGTCTTCCGCTTCCTTTCCCAGCCGCCCAAGTAGTTTCCTCCGCCCGTCATGCCGCGTCAGGATCCGATCGATCAGATCATAGGGCCGCAGGTAATCCACCTGATCCCGCAGATCGCTCAGCAGCGCCCAGGTCGCAGGAAATTCCTCAGATCGATCCCGAAGCTCCGCCGACAGGTACTTTTGCGCGCGCGCCTGCGCCAAATCGTAAAGTTCCGCCTCCGACCATCCAAAGAGCGGAGAGCGCAACGCGCAGGCCAAAGACAGATCATCTTCCGGCGTCGCGAGGACCGCCAGCAAAGCCTTGAGATCCTTCACAGCCAATTCAGCCCCGACTTTCAGCCGGTCCGCCCCCGCCACAGGCAGTCCGCGCGACTTGCATTCGCGAATGATATCGTGAAACACATCTGATCTGCGCCGGACGAGGACTAGGAAATCACCCGCTGTGATCTCACGCGCGGCGCCGTCTTCACGCGGCAAGGGCGATCCGATGGTGCGTTCAATAAAACTCGCAACATCCCGCGCCAGCAAAGTCTGCGGATCATCAGGGGATTTCACGTCAACGGGGGTATACCAGGGCGGATCCTCGGGCTTCTCGGGCTTCTCGATGACGTCCCAAAGATCAACGCGTCCCGGAAGGCCCGATTTGAATGAAATGTGGCTCTGTTCAATAGAAAAACCGCTCGTTTCACGATCCCTAAACACCTCATCCACCAGCTCCAGGAGAACGGGCGCAGAACGGAAAGAGTGCTCCATCTGCAGGTCTTGAAGCGGCTGCTCTGTGTAAGTCAGACGCGCCTGAAACTCCATCTTCATGCGATCGAATTCGCGCGGGTCGGCCCCCTGAAATGAATAGATGGATTGCTTTTTGTCCCCCACAACGAAGATCGTGCGCGGCGCATCTTCCTTCGTGCCTTTGCCACTGGTGAATTCCTGCGCCAGCGCCTCAATGACATTCCATTGCTGTGGGCTTGTGTCCTGCGCCTCATCCACCAGAATGTGGTCGATGCGCCCATCGAGCCGGTAAAGCACCCAATCCGCCACCTTTGGATCCTGCAAAAGGCCTCTGGCACGCAAAATGAGATCGTCGAAATCAAGCCAACCCCGCAGCATCTTGGCCCGCTCATAATGCTCCAGAAATGCCGTTGCGAAGGCGTGCAAGGCGCTTGTTTTCTCAAGGGTCAACAGCCCCAAACGCGCCCGGCGCGCTGTTTCAACGCGCGCCATAAATGCATCCAGATCCGGCATCAAATGAGGAATGGTATTGCGACAGGCCTGCGTTGGAAAAGATCCAATCTTGGCCCCAAACGGAGATTTCGCACTTTTCCCGTAAAGAAAAACATCTTCCAAAAGCGCCAGCGAACCAAGGGTCAGCGCATCCACCTGCCTCAGCTTATCCGCCGCCTTCTGATCATTCGGACCGCTGGCTTGCAAGGCGACGACCAGCTGAGACAACAGTTCTCTTTCTCCGCCAACGAAAACCTCTTCAACCAGTAAATCAGTATCTAACAAAAGGGAAATCCCCAAAGATACGCGCATTCTGGCATCGTCAAACCCTCGGCCGAAAGCTGTTCTGGACGACGCGATCGCACCGGTCAGATCGTCCAGCGTCACTCCCGCGGCATAAGCCGCCACCCCTTCGACCAGGATGCGATCTGATCCAGACGCCATTGCCTCTACGATCTCAGAGCGCAGGAGGATCGCCGCGCGCTCCTCCATTTCCGTAAAGTTCGGCGTCACTTGCGCCTCAAACGGGAATTTCCGCAATAACGCACTGCAAAAAGAGTGGATCGTCTGGATCTTGAGCCCGCCCGGCGTCTCAATTGCGCCTGCAAAGAGCCGCCTGGCTTTCGGCAGCATATCGTTTGTGATCACATCCGAATGGCCAAGCGCGTTCAGCTCAGATCGGAGAGGGTCATCGGGCATCATCGCCCATTCCCCCAGGCGTTTGAACAGGCGGTTCTGCATCTCGGAGGCGGCGGCTTTCGTGTAGGTCAGGCACAGTACGTTCTGCGGATCGACACCATCCAGCAAAAGCCGCGCCACCCGGTCCGTCAGGACCTTGGTTTTCCCAGATCCCGCATTGGCCGACAGCCATGTCGACCGATCCGGCTCAGATGCATCGATCTGACGCTTGGTGGCTTCATCCCGCACCATCAGCCCACCACCTCGGGATTTGGCTTGTCGCTCACATCCCATTCTCCGAACCGCGCTAGGTGATCATAATCGCCCTCATCTCGCGTGGTTTGCGGCGCGCGGCGGGCCGTGAAACCCAACTTGTCCCCAAAATAGTCTCTGATTAGCTGCTGAAACTCATCCCACACACGCTCCGGCGTTTCCGTTTCAATCGGAGCAACCTCTTCCGTTTTTCCGCTGCCCAAGCCGATAAACACGGCGCGCGCCACTGGGGCAGGCGGTAGGTCGCCAAACCCGGCTCTCTCCGCGATGGCTGCCTCCAGCAAAAGCTGTTTGTCAAAGTGCATTTGCACATCCCGGCTCGGCGGGACGCCGGTCTTGTAGTCGTAGATGTGAAATTGGCCCTCTGCATCCACATCAATCCGATCCGCCTCCGCCGTCAGCGTAAAGCCCAGATCATCAAGAGTTGAGGCGCCCTTCGTCTCCAAAAGCGTCGGCTCCGCAATGAGACGTCTGGCCTTCTCCCCGTCCACAAACCGCTCCGACACGCGTGCAAGCCTGGCCTTCCACAAAAGCCGCGCTTCGGCCCAAGGCACATTTTGGTGAAGAACAGAGCCTATTTTCTCGTCAAACTGATCGACTGTGACCAACGCCTGATTGTCCTTCGTGCCAAGGACAAACTCCTCCAAGGCTTTGTGTACGACGGTCCCTCGCAGCAGCGCATCCGGCAGACGCATCAGAGGATCGAGTGGGCGAATCCTCAAGACATGCCGGGCATAAATCGCGTAGGGATCCCGGATCAGCTTCTGGATCTGCGTCACCGAAAGTTGCCGCGGCCGGGCGCTGACCGGCGGTCGCGGGGAGGGCCGCTTCGCCGCCTGCGAGTCAATTGGCTGCTCCAACCGATCAGCGAGCTGCAGCCATTCATCTCCCTTCGCTTTCATGCGCTCCAAGGCTTCTGTGCCGCCATGATCCGGAAGGCCCGACAGCAAATTCTCTACGCGATTGAGCCACCGAGAGGGCACCGTCTCTGCATCGTCAGATCGCACGGATCGCGTTAGCCAGACCTCTTTGTTCAAAACGGCCTGCTGAAAATCATGCGCCGATAGCCCAATCCTCCGATCGGGAAGCAGCAACCCCATTTGCCGCCGCATATCCCGGTTCAGCCAAGGATCAGGCGTCGGAACTTCGGGCCAGCTGCCTTCATTAAGACCCGCCAGGATGATCACATCCGCGCCCTGCACCCGCGCCTCGAGTGTCCCCCAGATCATGATGTTGGGGTGAGGGTCTTGCGCGTTGCGCACCTGACCCGACGACAGAAGAGAGTGAAACAGAGCCGCGTAATCCCCGGGCCGCATCCGCCCGCCCGCATCGGCGTTTTCGGCAAGATCAGAGACAATTTTCAGCGCCTCGCGGCCCGCATCCCCGTCCCAGAGCTTGCCCACCCCCTCTTCGGAACATCCTCTTGAGATATGTGCGGCCCTGCGCAAATGGTCCTGCGTCAGCACTTCAAGATCTGCCGTGTCCGCTGCCGGCTCTACGCATAAAGTGTCGATCACCCACGCCGTCCATGTCTCGGTAAACGGATCCCGCTCACTCGCCGCCCAGCTCGCAATCGTTTGCGCGGTGGGAAACGGCGGGCCGTGGCGCCTGAGGTACAATTCCAACTCCCGGCTCATCCGCAGGTGCGGGCCTCGATCCTCTGCGCTATGCGTCAGCGGGTGCTTGAGGATCGTCAGGAGTAATTCGGCAGAAAGCGGTCGATGCAAAAGCTCTGAGACATGTCGCAGAAATCGACCCGGCGCAGAGAGGTGCAACGGCACGCCTGCGCTGTCATCCGGCAAGATATCCCACCGATCCAAAGCCGCACTTACTTGTCGAGTTAAAGCCCGATCTGGCGTTATTAGAGCCGCTTTTTGACCCGTCTCCGCCGCTTGGCGCAGCCGCATCGCGATTGTTAGCGCCTCGATCCGCTGGGAGGGCGCCTCCACAAGCGTGACATCCTCAAAAGCGGTGTTCAGCGCCGAGAGCTTTGGTCCATCACGTAGCCATTGATCGGTGACCGGGGCCGGCCTCAATGCCAATGAAAGCGCCGCATTGCGCGCCACAACGGCAGGCTGTTCCGCCGTCCACGCCAATACATCCTTCTGCGACATGTCCAAGCTCTCGAACAAAGCCGCAAACCGATATTGCGGGTGATCCTCATGCGCGGTCTTGCCGATCAAGGTCTGCCAGACAGCGTCGGGCATATCCGCGTCATATCCGGGCAGGATAACCGCCCCCTGAGGCAGTTTCGCAACCGCGCGCATTAGTGCCTGCGTTGTCCCCCGAGAACCCGTTGATCCCGCCAGTAGGATGGGATGCTGCGGCGGATCCGCCTCCCATGCAGCTATCAAACCTTCAATGACCCGCCTTTGTCGTGCCTCTGGGTCGGGCGCACCGTCTGATCCAAAATAGTGTCTAATTATGCTCAAAAAGGCGGTAATCCGCGCCCAGTGACCAGATTGATCGGAGATATCAAGCGCGTCTAGCGCATCGGGAGAGACGCCTTCCCCATGCATTTCATCCATCAATGTCACAAGGCTGTCCGCGAGATCATAGATGGATCCCCGCGGCGCCAGATCCGGTTGCTTGTCCAACAGCGCGCTGACCAATTGCACCAGCTCCAGTCGCCGCCGCAGAGGGGACACGGCCTCAGGTATATCGCCCAGTTTCCAACTTTCCCCGGGTTGCGTGATCATTGTGATTTTCGGCAATAGACAGGCTGGCCCTTCGTCAAAGAGCCCTCGAATGCGGCGCGCCATGCGACGGGTGTTCACGAGCAGCTCCACGCGCGCCAGCGCATCAGGAGGCTTATCCCTCCACCTCATCACCAGCCCATCCACCAGTGCTCTGGGAAAGTCGACCCCAAGCGGCACCATATAGACGCGGGGGCCGGACCGTGGCTCAAGCATGGTCCAGTCCTAGCATATCTTCGGCCAACGCGATGCCGCTAGGATTGCCCACATCGCACCACGCTCCGGGATAGGACCGACCGAAAAGCCGCCCGTCCTGTTCGGCCTGTGTCCAAACCTCATTCAGTGAGAAAGACCGTGCCTTATATCGAGCAACAGACTCTGATTTTATGATCTGGAGACCGGAAAACACCTCGCCTGGCCCGCGTGTCAGACGGCCCTCCTCGTCCAATAGAAAGTCGCCCGAACCGGAGTGCCCGTGCGTGCTCGAAATCGGCACGCAGAGCAAAAGCGCGTCCATCTTCTCGGGCGCCCAGCTTTTAACCAGATAGTCCAAGGGATTTGGCCCGACCCAAACCGCATCGGAGTTGATTGTGAAGACTGGGTTTGCGCCGAGATAGGGCAGCGCCGCCTTCAGGCCGCCGCCGGTGTCCAGGATATCCGGCACTTCCTCGATCAACGCCACGTCCCGACATTTGAGATGCTGTCGCAGCATATCGGCCTTGTAGTGCAGGTTCACAACGATCTTGTCCGGGCCAAATGCCTCGACCAGGGAAAGCGTGCGATCAATCAACGTCTCACCGCCCACCTCGATGAGCGGTTTTGGCCGGTCTTTCGTCAACGCACCCATCCGCGTGCCAAACCCGGCTGCAAAGATCATGACTGAGTTGGGATCGTCCCGCATTTTTCCCTCAGGAGTGCCAGTGTTTGTTCATCAGGAGGTGGCAAGTTGGCCAATAAAACTGTCTCTAAATTGGCAAATTCGACCTTTTTTAAGTCCCGCACCATATGTGCCCAAACCCGTGGTATCAGATCAACATAGTGCGGTTTCCCGTCGCGCACGCAAAGCCGTGCAAAGACCCCGATGATCCGCAAGTTGCGCTGCAGGCCAAGCAAAGCATAGGCCGCTTCAAACGACGTTCGATCAACACCTGACCCCCGGACATACCTGTCAATCATGGCCCGCTCGAGATCCGGTGATACGTCGCGCCGGGCGTCTTGCAGCAAGGACACCAGATCATAGGCGCGGTGCCCGGCCAGCGCATCTTGAAAGTCCAAAAGGCCCACGCGCGCCACGCCATCGCGCGAAGGCAACCAGATCAGGTTTTCTGCGTGGTAGTCTCTTTGGATCAGCACATCAGACTGAGCCGCGACAGGCGTCAAAAACTCAGCAAACTCAGTGGCAAACCTCTCTCTCACAGCTGCAAAATCGCCGCCCGTGGCAGTAGATGCATACCAATCAAACGCCAAGGCCGACAAATCAGCCATGAGATCTTTGTCATAAGCCGCCAGACCCTTGGGTACCGGGGCCTGATGCAGCGCGATCAGCACATCAATGGCCGCAGCATACAGATCTCCTTCACATGCCGGGTCGGATGCAACGACCCGCGCAAAAAGAGCATCTCCCAGATCTTCCAAGAGCAGAAATCCGGCGTCTCGGTCTTCTGCAAAGATCTCAGGCGCGCTGAGGTCTTGGGCGCGCATAAACCCTGCGATCTCAATGAAGGGGCGCACGTCTTCTCCCTTTTCAGGGGGCGCGTCCATGAGCACGGCTTGGCTGCTTCCTTGGTGCAGACGGAAGTATCGTCGGTTGGACGCATCACCGGCGAGATCCGAAATCACCGCGTCGGCCCAGCCCGCCTTTGCCAAAAAGGCTGTTCTAAGCGACACCCGATCTGTCACTTAGCGCCTCCTTCACTCGTTCGTCCCACAAAGGATCTGTCCAGGAAAACCTGATGATGCGCGCGTCGTCGTTGCCCTGAACATCCAGCGTGACAGTCAGTGCTTTTTGAGGGGTGTCCCCGCCCAGCCGATCGGGCCACTCGACAAGGCAAATGTCTTCCTCAAATGCCGCCAGCAGGCCCAATTCATGGATCTCTATAGGGTTCGCGATGCGATAGAGATCGGCGTGCAAGACATCGCCGATGGGCGTCGCATAGGTCTGAACCAGCGTGTATGTCGGCGACGGGATATCTTCTGGGGCGGGCAAGAGGCGCAGGATCGCCGCTCTTGCGAAGTGGGATTTTCCGGCGCCAACCGGCCCTTCAAGCAAAACAACATCACCTGGCGAAAGGGCATCCGCGAACAGGGTCGCAAGCCGCGTTGTGTCGTCAGGCGAGCTGCTGATTACCGCATGTTCCCGTGTCATCATCCACGGGACACTACACCGCCTGTCTCAGGCCGCAACCGCCTTTAGGCAGAGACGGGCACCGTCGAAGGCGCAACCGATAGGTTCAGTATGAAAAGCCCATCGGGCAGCGTTTCCGCACGCAGGTTGGCGCGGCGATCCGGCCCATCTCGTAGATGTACATCGACGGGCTTGGTCAGGCCAAACTCGTTGAGATCATCCCACACGTCATTTCCGGGGAAACGGCGCTCGCACGCCTTGAGCACATCTTTGAAAGATGTCGGCGTGAAACTGGCATCGGGATCAAAACCGACGACATCGGCAAAGGCCGCGTTAGATATCAAAAGGCCTCCATCTGGGCCAATGACCGCGATTGCGTTTGTCATGGCATCAAGGATGGCCTGATGGGTTTCGACCTGACTGCGGGATTGGCGCGTCATGGTCATTTCATCCGTGATGTCTTCGATCAGGAACGCAATTGCACCGTTCGGATGCGGACGTCCTGTCAGTTTGTAGGTCAGACCTCCGGGCAGGGACCAACTTTCTGAATAGTACCCTTTGGTGGCAGACTTGATCATCTCTGCAATCTGAGCGCGCCAGGTGGCGTAATTCTTGGGCTCGGGCATCTTGTGATTGTCCCGCAGCCTGTCGAACACTTCAATCATGGGGGGGCGCCCCGACAGAAACTCGGCCGAAAGACCCGTCAGATCCAAAACCGCAGGATTGAACAAGACCAACCTTTGATCACTGTCGAACACCGCTAGACCGGTGGAAAGATCTGCAAAAGTCTTTGTTAGGGTCTGTACAAATTCCTTGCGGACGGTATCAGCCTCGATCAAACGGGTTATGTCAGTGGCATAGGTAACCACATCGGCATCTTCACGAAGCACCGATAACTCAAAGTGCTGCCGACACGGCTTTGACGCATCTGCAAGGCAAAGCTGCAGCGTGTTTTGATCGCCGCGATCTTTCACACTTTGAACAAACGCACGCCGGTCTTCTATGGAGAGCTGATCAAATCCGACATTGCCCCATTTAAACGTGCCCTCGTCCGTCATTGCAAAAACAATGGCCGGCGCCTTTTGCAAAATGTTCTGGAAAGACTGCGCATCCTGGCCTTTCGACAACAGATCATGCCGCTCAAAAGCTGAGAGGCCGGCGGTGTCTTCAAGCGTCACAGACTGACCGAGAGGCGTAGAGCGAATGGTCAGAACCGCGTCATCTTCTTCGGAGCACGCGCTGAAGGCCCGTGTTTCACCAGTTGGAATGTCATCAAGCCCTCGGGGCACATCGCCAAATCGTTCCCCAAACCATGCCCGCAGATCAATCCAGGTCTTGAGGCCACGGCCTCCGGCCGAGGCCGAGCTTCGATCAATGATCTTATTGTCTTTTATCAAAAATACACTGCGCGTAGCATCATCACGCCCACTGCAATCGGACCCAACGCGTCGAAAATGGGTGATCACCCATAAAACAAGTGTGGAGAGTGCGGCGGACGCAAGCACCGCAAGCGGCATCCAAGCCAGAGAGACGTCCATGCTCGCCATAACGTCGTCATGATAGATTTTCTTGGTTAACCACAGGTTAACGTGTCATGCAAACTTTACAGTTTGATAACCGATCACACTTCAATAGGTCGGTTCTCGCCAAGGGCCATCCACCTTCGGCCCTCCATCGCTTCGAGCGTCTTGCGTGGCCATTTGACCTCCACGATTGCGCCCGTTCGAGACGCCAGATCCTTGTCGCCATTGAACGTCTCCGCCCCATTTGCAAAGCTCAGGCTTGCGCCGGAGCGTTCTAGAAGCGTCTTTGCAATGAAAAGCCCCAACCCCATACCGTCATATTCTGGTCTGCGAGGATCGCTTCCTGTGCCGCGCCTGCGCATCAACGGGTCTCCGATGCGGCCCAAAAGATGCGGCGGATAGCCCCGGCCGTCATCCATGATCCGAACAGAGATAGTCTTGTCGTCCCAACGGCTTTCTATCCACACCTGAGACCTGGCAAAATCCACGCCGTTTTGCACAAGATTGCGCAGGCCATGAACAACTTCAGGCTTGCGCAGGATCTCAGGTTGCGATGCTTCAGAGCCCAATAGAGCCGCATGTTCAAACAAAAGCGTCTTGCCGCGCGCCGCATGCGGATCTGCCGCCTCTTCTATCACCGCGCTGAGCGGGGCTTGCTTGAGATGCAGATCTTCCTTGCCCGCACGCCCCATACTCTTGAGGATATCTCGACACCGATCGGCTTGTTCGCGGATCAGCATCGCGTCAGC
>CAKZYL010000236.1 GCA_937884705.1 uncultured Roseovarius sp.
CGCATGAATGGACGGCTTTTGATCATAGACGATGATCCTGAGATCACATCCGCTCTGGCCCGAGGCCTAGCGTTACATGGCTATGATGCTGTGACCGAGAATCGGGCAGATCGCGGCTTGGATCGGTTGCGCTCCGAAGAGTTCTCTGGCGCGATTATTGATGTCATGATTGGGGATGACAGCGGCATTGATCTGGTCCGCGACGCGCGCGCCAGAGGGGCGGTTTTACCGATCTTGATGTTGTCTGCGCTATCCGATGTGGAGCACCGCGCAGCTGGCCTCGAGGCCGGGGCGGATGACTATGTTGTCAAGCCGTTTTCCTTTGATGAATTGGTGGCACGGCTGCAAGTGCAAGAACATCGCGCTGCGACCAACCAACCTGAACACGCCGAGCTGGAGCCGCAGTCTCGTGTCCTGAGCTTGGGCGATGCGCGTGTCACACTCACCGAACGCGAATATGCGCTTTTGGAAATGCTGATCGCGCATGCTGGCGCGCCATTATCGCGGGGCGCGCTCTATGACACGCTTTGGCAAGCAGATGGAGCCAGTAACGAAAATGTGGTCGACGTCTACATTGGTTACCTGCGCAAAAAGCTTGGTGCATTCGATTTTGGATTTGAAATCAAAACGATACGAAACCAGGGATTTTGCATTGACGGCACAACTCCGCGAAGCGCGACGTGAGAGTTACGACCAAAGTCGCGGCTGCTCTTATAAAATAAGAGTCGCGTAGGCCACCTGTATCTGTCAGTTTTTCGCCATATCAGAGGAGGTAAGTATATGTCTTGGTCAAAGCCTGTGATCCGCGAGATCGAATGCGGCATGGAAATCAACATGTATGGACCAGAGCAGGACGATAACGAACGCGAAGTCCTGTTCTAAATACATGTGGCGCGCTGGGATACGTTCAGCGCACTGAAAAAAAAATCGCCCATCGACTGACGTCTAGGTCAAACACTGCGCTTTTTGTAAATCGGACGGTTCGTTGCTTCGAACCTTACAGTAGCGATGTATTTGCGCCTCAATAAGCTTGGGCAAAAGAATGAATTGCATCTCCCAATGTCAGGGTGTTGCCGTCTTGTGTCTACCTCTCCCTGCTTTTTGATCAAGACGGCCACCTCTGAGTTGGGCCTAAACGCGTTTTTGGGGGTGCCGGGCGCGCGGGGCCACATGCGATATTTTTGGAAGGCGTCGCACCAACGACGACATAAACCGAATATTGGCGCGGTCCGAACGGACAACTGCGCATGCAGACGCAAACCACAATCAAGGAACGGCAAGAAATTGACGAAAGCGGCAAAGTGAACCCGAAACAGCGATCTAACCCGCGCTTTCACACGGCGCATGCCGGGGCGATCTGCGCTGCTCTAACCCGGGACGTTGCCGCACGTTTCGACGCGTTCGACGTACCAGATGACGTCGATTTGCCAGACACCGTCAGACTGCGAAGTATTCAAAGTTCAGCAGCTGTATTGGTTGCACAGGCTGGAGAAGGGCATTCGCCTGGCGGAAAGATTTTGGCTGAGCCTCCACGCCCACGATCTCAGAGGCCGGTCCAATGACACCTAAGCCACCGATTGCGATGCTGGCTGAGCTGACGCACCGGTGTCCGCTGTCGTGCCCATATTGCTCAAATCCGCTGGAATTGGCGCGCATGGATCAAGAACTTGATACACAGACCTGGAAACGGGCTTTCCAACAAGCGGCTGACTTGGGCGTATTGCAACTGCACCTTTCTGGCGGAGAGCCAGCAGTGCGCCGTGATTTGCCCGATCTGGTTTCCGCCGCACGGGATGCAGGGCTCTACACCAATCTTATCACCTCTGGTATTGGACTGAACGAGAAACGCCTGGCCGAACTGGATGACGCGGGCCTTGATCATGTGCAACTGTCATTGCAAGGCACAACGCCCGAAATCGCCGATGAGATCGGTGGCTACAAAGGCGGCTTCAAGCGCAAAATGCAGGTCGCGGAATGGATCGGCAAGATCGGCTTCCCGCTGACCCTCAATGCAGTCCTGCACCGGCGCAACTTGCATCAGATCGAACGCGCCCTGGAGATCGCACTTGAGATCGGCGCGCGGCGGATCGAGGTTGCGACCGTGCAATTCCACGGTTGGGCCCTGAAGAACCGAGATGCGCTGATGCCCACACGCGAACAGGCGCAAGAGGCGATCAGGATCGTGAACAAGGCGCGGCGCGAGTTGAAAGGCAAGCTTGTGATCGACTTCGTGCCAGCGGATTATCATGAACAACTGCCCAAGCGCTGCATGGGCGGATGGGGCACGACAGGCCTGAACATCACACCTGACGGGCAGGTTTTGCCATGTCATGCCGCGCAGACCATTCCGCATCTTGTTTTTGACAACGTGCGCGACACATCGCTTTCTGACATCTGGTACAAGGGCAGTGCATTCAATGCCTATCGCGGCACAGATTGGATGCCCGATACCTGCATGAGCTGTGATCGCAAGGAAATTGATTTTGGCGGATGTCGGTGTCAGGCAATGGCCCTCACGGGTGATCCAAATGCCACCGATCCGGTATGTGCGAAGTCCCCGCATCACATCAAAGTAAAGCACCAGGCACATGAACATGCCGCAAAAGGTGATGATGTGCCTTTGACATATCGTCAACCACCGGGAAAAGCGGCGGAGGCGGCCGAATAGCGATTTCGTTAATGGGCGGCGCTGGCCAAAAGCGTTTCGCGCAAAACCTGAATTACTAATTTGTGCGAAACGCTTCTGAAAGTGATCGTATTTCGCGACAGTCCGCGTCTACGCTTGTCGAGAAATATAACGCAACTATCTTTTTCAGTGCTTGATCGTCATTCACTGGCGGCTCCTGCGGAAGGCTTTCGCTTTTCGTGCCAAACGAGGGCAGATGTTTGCTGAATTTTCTTTTGCGTGGTGTCATCGCGGTAATTCTTGCATGTATCTCAACAACGGCATTGGCAGACAAAGCAACTTATCTGGACCTGGCAAAACGTGGTTGGAATTATCAATTACGGACAACCATGCTGGGGCGGGACTTGGCCATTCCGGTGCATATCAACGGTCGAGACCTGGCGGGATCGTCTATCTGTCTGGTGGGCGAGCTGCCACATCCCTGGACAGCATCCGTGCTTGAAACCTTTGGAGCGCTTGCCGCCGCCACATTCGGCAAGCCCTTGCCCACGCGCTACGCTGGAAAAGATGCCCGAACCTGCGGGTCAGGGCGCACGGTGTTGATGCGGCTGTATTCTGGTGCGCCGCCCAATCAGGCGCTGGCGGCTGACCTGCGCTGGATGAGCCGGACCTATGAGCTTGGTCTCCCGGAACGCAGACGGTATGCGGCAAATTCACCTGCGATGGCCCAGACATTCTTTGGCAAGCGCGGTCAAGGCACGCACATTATGGTTCAGCAACCGTCCCGGCCACACTTGGACAGGCTTGAAAAGCAGTTTTACAAGTCGATCCTTTTGGAGGAACTGTTCCAGTCCTTCACATTCGGCATGGATGTCTTAATCTTTGATCGCAGGGAGCAGTTACAATCCAAGTTGCAGGAAACGCCGTTTGATCTCTACCGGCTGCCGTGGGGATCGCGCGCGTTTATGCGGGCCTTGCTGACATCCAATCCGGCACGGCTTTGCGCCTTTGATGTATTTATGATGCATGCGATTGCCCAAGCACCGGTTGACCAGACCATCGAAGCCGCTTTTCTCGATTACATCGAAAACCAATATGACGCTCTCGCCGATCTGGCTGAAATGACCATGCTTGATCCACGTTTTGCGGGAATTGTTGATCCGACTTGCAAACGTCCCAGCCTGTAAAATTCATACTTTAGGCGGTATTCTCCGATCAGGCGTTCGGCTTTAGCCTTTGAGCTGTACGCGTGCGCATTGGGGAGATGCCATGGACACCAGACCGCAAAAGGTTTCAGACGACGTCCGAAGCCTGATTGCCTACCTTCAAAAAGGTTTGATTGGGCACCAAGTCCTGACAGAACGGCTTTTGATCGCGCTTTTGACCGGCGGACATTTGTTGGTCGAGGGCGCGCCAGGTCTGGCAAAGACCCGCTCCGTAAAGCGGCTGTCAGATGCCGTGGAGGGCACCTTCGCGCGGATCCAATGCACACCGGATCTGATGCCCTCTGACCTGACCGGTACACAGGTTTTCAGACCTCAAGATGGACAATTCGAATTTGTCGAAGGTCCTGTTTTTCACAATCTGATCCTGGTCGATGAGATCAACCGCGCGCCCCCAAAGGTGCAATCAGCGTTGCTGGAGGCGATGGCAGAAAGGCAAGTGACATCCGGCCCGGCGACGCACACTCTTCCTGCCCCTTTTCTCGTCGTGGCCACGCAAAACCCGATTGAACATGACGGGACTTTTCCTCTCCCCGAAGCGCAGCTTGATCGGTTTTTGCTGCATGTCGTGCTGCAGCTTCCCGACATGGAAACAGAGCGGCACATTCTTGATCTTGTGGAACTGGAAACACAGCAAGCGCCACCCGAACCCCAACCCATGACGCTTGAGGCTTTGGCCAAGGCACAGCAGCGCGTGCGCGAGGTGCATCTTGCGCCCGAGCTTAGGGACTACATCGTGCGACTTGTTATGGCGACGCGCGCCGAAGACGCCGCCGAGCATATCGACCACGCGGTTTCGCCGCGCGGATCGCTTTCGCTGGCCTCTGCCGCCAAGGCGCGCGCCTATCTGCAGGGGCGCGACTATGCCGTGCCCGAGGATGTCGCCGTGCTCGCGCCCGATGCGTTGGCGCATAGAATGGTGCTCTCTTGGCGCGCGGTGGCCGATGGTAAGACCGCGCGGCAGCTTGTGGCCGACATTCTTCAGCGCATTGATCCGCTATGACAGATCCTCTCTTAGCCGAGGGCGTCGCACTGCGATCCGATGATCTGATCGCAGTGCGCAGGATCGCCTTGTCGATGTCATCACCCGCCTCGCTCGCCGCCCTGCCAGGGGGTTTTGCGACCAAACGAAAAGGGCGCGGTCTGGAGGTTGCGGACACACGTGAATATGCCCCGGGTGACGATATTCGCCATCTTGACCGGGGCACCACGGCACGCACCGGGCGATTGCATGTGCGCCAATTCCAGGAAGAACGGGACCGGGTGACCCTTCTGATCGCTGATTTTCGACCGTCTATGTATTGGGGTCTGCAACGGGCCTTTCGATCTGTTGTGGCCGCCGAAGCGTTATCCATCATTGGCTGGTCCCTGGTGGAAGACGGCGGGCGCATTGGATTGCTGGCCATCCTGCCCCAAGGGTATGAAAGCGTGCCTGCCCGGGGGCGCACCCGCGGTATGTTGGACGTGATCGGCGGCATGGTACGGGCACATGGGGCCGGCCTCGCGGCGGTCGCCACAGGGCAGACGGAGGAAAGGCCGCTTGATACGGCCTTGGTTTCAGCGGAACGGTTGGTCCCGACCGGCGGCGAAATTGTCATCGCCTCGGGTTTTGACACTGTCGGCCCAGGTTTTTCCGATCGTCTAATCGCATTGTCACAGCGCCGATCGGTCAAGCTTGTTCACGTGTCAGAGGCCGAACCCGAGGACTTGCCAGCAGGGCAATATCCTATCCGATTGCCCAAAGGCCGGGTGATCCGGCTTGGCATCGGATCGTCCGAGGCGCGGCGCCCGTCAGCGCGCCCAGACATTGATGACATTGATGGCCACAATGCTGTGGTCGTCAAAGCCTCGGACGGCGTGGAAAAAACCGCGCGCAAACTCGTGGGATCTATCGCGTTGGGACGCCCGGCATGAGCGATCAAAGGATTTCTGAGGCCAACATGCTGGCCGGTTTGCGCGACATTGATCTGCCAGCACGCGAAACAGGCGGCGTGATCGCAGAAATCTGCATCTTGATCGGTTTGGCGGGACTTGCCGGACTTCTTGTCGCGATGGTTCTGTGGCTTTTTCTGATGCCGCGCCCGACTGCGGCGCAGCAACACAAGGACGAGCTGGCCTCGCTCGCGGCGCTCCCTGAAGAGCACCGGCGCGTTGTCTTGTTGCATCTGTTGCGCAACCGCGCGCCCGAACACTATGCAAAAATCAAGGACAGGCTTTACCTGCCAGGGGCAGAACTCTCCCTGCAGGAACTTGAATCCGAGGTGCGCCGCAGTGTTTGAGCTTGCGGACCCGCTTGTCCTGCTCTTGCTGCCATTGCCCTGGATTGCCATGCGCCTTTTGCGACCGGCCGATGGGCACGGTACCGCGCTGCATGTCCCGGATCGGGTGGCCGAGCGGTTGGTCTCTCAGGCTGCCAGTGCAGGTATGACACCCGGATCGCACATGCGACACGGCATGGTCTGGGCCATTTGGATGCTTTTGCTTATAGCGCTTGCAGGTCCCAGAGATCTGTTGCCCGTCTCCGCCCTTAAGGTGTCAGGGCGCGACATGGCGATTGTTCTGGATTTGTCGGGCTCGATGGTCCGGGATGATTTTAACCTTGATGGCGCACAGGTAACGCGTCTTGAGGCCGTCACGCGCGTCGGCGCAGAGTTTGCCAGACGCAGATCGGGGGACCGCTTGGCCCTTATTGTTTTCGGATCAAAGGCCTATTACGCAGCCCCCTTTTCATTTGACGTGGACGCTATTGCACGGCGCATTGAAGAGGCGACTATCGGCATATCCGGACGTGCCACGAACATATCTGATGGTTTGGGTCTCGCGCTCAAACGCCTGGCACAAAGTGACGCGAAGGCCCGTGTCGTGATCCTGCTGTCGGACGGGGTCAACAACGCAGGTGCCACCAATCCCGTGGGCGTGGCGGAACTGGCCGCCCGGATGGGTGTGCGCGTGCACACGATTGCGCTTGGGCCAAAGGATCTTGAAACGGCGGACACAGGCGAACGCGGCGTTGTCGATGCCGCAACCTTGCGCGCGATCTCAGACATATCGGGCGGCGAGAGTTTTCGTGTCAAAACCACCGATGATCTTGTTGCGGTTACCCAGGCGCTTGACCGGTTGGAAGCCACGGACGGTGATGGCCTTGCCGCAGAAGTGTGGCGCGATTACTGGCCGTGGCCCGCCGGATTGGCCGCCACCCTATGCCTCATTTTGGTTTGGAAAGACCCGTGATTTTTGATCTGGATATCACGCTTCTTCGGCCCTTTTGGCTTTTGGTATTGCTGCCTTTTGCCGGACTGTCGTTCTGGCTTTTGCGGCGCCGTGCCCGTCTGGGAGCATGGGAAAAGGCGGCAAACCCGGCACTATTGCAGGCCATGTCGCGCTTGGGCCAGATTGACACCGTAAGGTATCACGGCACCCCCTTCATCCTCGTTGGTGTGGCCGCACTAACGCTGTTTGCGCTCGCCGGTCCTGCCGTCGAACATCGCAGCACGCAATCGTTCCGCAATCTTGATGGTGTCTTGTTTCTGGTCGATGTCTCGGCCTCTACCACCGAACACGCGGATTGGCACACGGCCCAAACCTCTGCGCGGTTTGCCATTTCCGGATTGGGCACACGGCCCGCCGGATTGATTGTATTTGCGGGCGATGCCTATGCCGCCGCTGACATGAGTGTTGATCACCTGCAAATGGGTCAAACACTGTCATTGTTGGATGCTGAGACCGTGCCCAATGACGGAAGCCGCCCAGAACGCGCGCTTGCCTTGGCGCATGAACGCCTGTCCCAAGCCAAAGTGATCGCCGGTGACGTGATCCTCTTTACAGACGGTGGCGGTCTATCAGAGGTTTCCCTGCAAGATGTGGCCAGTTTGGCGTCGCAAAATACACGCGTGTCGATCGTCGCGATCGGGGAGCCGACCGCGCAGATGCAGACGCACGCCGCCATTGGGAACGGAAGGGTGTTCCGGGCAGAAGACACAAACGCTCTGCACGGATGGCTGCAGGACGACGCCAGGATACGTTTGGAACAGCAGGATTTTCCCCTGCTCTTTTGGCATGATCTTGGCCGTTACCTGCTTTGGCTCGCCCTGGTGCCCGCATGCTTTTTGTTCCGAAGAAACGCGGTATGAAGTTTGTTGCGCTCATATCCGCGTGCCTTCTGGCACTGGGCGTTCTGTTGGGAGGGGCGGACGCCTTGGGGCGCGTGTTGCTGGCCTTCGGTCAAAACAAAGCCGCGTCGCTGGTTTTTCAGGACACAGCATGGCAAGGGGTTGCTCGCTACCGTGCAGGTGCGTTTGATGACGCGGCACAGCTCTTTGCCAAGTCGGAGCTCAACTTCAATCGGGGCAACGCAGCAGCCCATATGGGTGAGTATGCGGCAGCGCTTGAGGCCTATGATATGGCGATGGTGCAAGGACATCCAAATGCGCAGGCCAATTTTGACTTGGTTGCGGCCCATTACGCCGGCCTTGCCATTGACCCAGAGGCGCTGGCGCTTTTTGCCAAGCGCGAAAATGGCCCGCAAATGGATAGCTTCATTGGCCAGGGCAATGGGCGCGCCAGTGGCACTGGCAGCGACGCCACGAATACCAACACGATGCTTGGACTGGCGGAACTTGACAGCCGGGGGCGGTTGGGCGTGCGTCGGGTTTTTGACGATCAGTTCATGGTGGCCGACGACCGATGGTTGTCGCAACTCTCTGATGTGCCAGGGGAATATCTGAAGGCGCGCATAACCTTTGAGCACAAACGCCGCAGCAAGCTCGGCCTGTCGCCGGAACCACCGGAGGATCCGCGATGACCCATTTCGTCTTCATCATAGCCTTGCTTTTCCCAAGTTGGCTTTGGGCGCAAAGTGATGCGGTTCTGGACGGCGATCTGTCCTTGAGCGTCACGATAGAAGACGCAGGCCATATCCCCGCGACGCAAGAGATGATGCTGATCACGATCCGCGGCGTTTATCGGCGGCACATCATGCTTGAAAAATTGCAACAACCGACGCTTGAGGGTTTCAATTGGGCTCAGCTTGGCCCCGACAGTTGGCGTGAAGAGCGCATCAATGGAAAAAAGGTCAAGATCTTTGAACGTCGGATGGCGGTGTTTCCCAAGCGGGCGGGCGCGCTGACCATCGGCGCATTTACCCATCGCCTGACCCTGACCGACGAAGAGAACAAATGGTTTGAACATGCCGTGACATCTGCGCCCGTCCCTGTCCGGGTCGACGCCGCGCCCGAAACGCCGCATTGGTGGTTCCCTGTCAAAAGTTTAAAAATTTCTGATGAGTGGTCGAACGCCCCAGATCAGCTTGGGCCGAATGCGGGTGTCTTGCGTGTGATACGCATCGAAGCTCTTGGCGCAATGCCGGATATGATCCCACTGATGCCCGAATTGCATTCGCCATCCGGTATGATTTTTGCCCATCCTGAAAAGCGATTGGTTGAGCTTTCGCCGGAAGGTCCGGTGACCTATGCGTTTTGGCGATGGACGATCCGCCCCACCAATGGCGTGTCTGGAATTGTTGAACCTTTTACGCTGCACTATTTCGACACGCAGACGCGGGAAACGAACGAAGTGACAATCGCCGCACAACGCGTGGCCTATCAGTCCTCAGTATCCGGCCCTTCACCAGACCCAGAACGAGACAATGTCGCAGCCAAAGCAAAGCTATTGGGTTGGCGCGCAGGTCTTTTGGCTGGTGTGGTTTTTCTTGTCAGTTTTTGGTTTGGCATCGCCACCAGAACACGCACCGGACAGCCCGCGCTTCAGCGTTTTGCGCCGCTCGATCCCGTGACCTATCACTTGATTTACGCAGCACTTCGGCGAAATTCCGCGGCTGCCAGACGCGCGGCCGCATCTTTGCTAGCGCGTGACGACAGGAATGTGAAGCTCAGCAAAATCATCGGCCGTATCGACGCGGAAATCTTTGGAACGGCACGAAACACCAGTGATTTATGGGCTTTTACCAGGTCTGTTTTGAAACATCGAACCCACCCGTCAGATACCTTTCACGAAAAAACTGCAGATCTGGTGGGAACACCAAGGCCCCGCACCTGACAGGGTCGAGTACGTTTTAAATTGTCGCGCTCAACCCGCATCAGTTGAAATGCAGCGAGTTTTTGCTACGCTTTGTAGTGGGAGGAAGCGGAATGAACTGTTCCGGACGCGCAAACTTGTTTGCGCAAAAATTGAATGTGTTGGTAGTGGATGACCATCCGCTCTTCAGTGACGCGATGGCGCTGACCCTCGAAGTGGTTCTCGAAAATTGCACGATCACAACGGCGTCGACCTTGCAGGAAACCTTTGAGGTTCTGGACACGCAAGACGCGCCGGATCTGGTTTTACTGGATTTGAAACTGCCAGACGTGTCGGGCATCTCAGGGTTCATTTCGCTGCGTGAGCGCATACCAAAAACACGCATTCTGGTCATCTCCTCAATCGCGTCTTACGAATTGGTGCAATCGCTGCTGAAGGAAGGCGCATCCGGTTTTACGCCCAAGGACGCCTGCGCCGAGACGTTAAAATACGTGATTGGCGAAGTTGTCTCTGGCCGTACCTATGTTCCCAAAAGATACCGAACGGGACGGGCACGCGAGGCCGAGATCAACATCTATGAAACCACGCCCGAGTTGTCGCGTTTGACGCCTCAGCAGATCAAGATTTTGAAACTGATTTGCGTCGGAAAACCCAACAAACAAATCGCCTATGAGCTGTCTCTGGCCGAAGCGACAGTAAAGGCCCATATCACGGCGCTTTTAAAGAGATTGGGCGTCCGCAACCGGACGCAGGCCGTTGTTATGGTCGAAGGCGTCATGGCGCGCCAATTCGGGAGCGAGCCGGAAGCGAGAGCATTTTTGCAGCACTAGATCAAGGCCGGGACATGCAGCGTTCATTGCCATCCTATGTTCAGGTCGGACGCTCCGACGCGACAGATGAGATGACAGCCGCGCACGAAGCATTACTTCCGATCTCGGTTCATCAAAGTCGATTTATCCTGGCCTTTGTTCCCAGCCATTTTGATGTGACTGCAATCTCGAGGGAGCTGAAAACCCTGCTTGGTGGGGTGCCGCTTTTTGGATGCACGACTGCCGGGCAAATATCATCGCAAGGCTATGAGAGCGACACTTTGCTGCTGCTGTCGTTTCCTCGGGCGTATTTCAGGTGCGCATCCCTTTTGTTTGAGGATTTGAAACCGTTATCGCCCACCTCCGTGGCGCTCAAAGCGAAGCGATTTGTCGAAACGTTCCAACATACTGCGCGTTGGAACAGGCTTGCCCTTATGATCACGGATGGCCTTTCCAAACAAGAAGACTTACTTGTCTCAACGTTGGAAACGATCCTCGAAGACCTGCCGATTTTTGGCGGGTCCGCCGGCGATGGGCTTCGGTTTAGTCAAACCTTTGTGCTGAATGGCGACAAGGTGCATACGAACGCTGCTGTTTTACTTTTGATTGAAACCGCTCTTGAATTTCAGGGCCTCAGTTTTGATCACTTTATGCCCGATGGCGAAGAGCTTGTGATCACTGAATCGGATCCGGACGAGCGTCTTGTCTATGAGATCAACGGCTCCCCGGCGACGCAGGAATATGCGCGTTTGGTGGGATGTCCGGTGCAGGCGCTGTCTCCTGAGGTTTTTGCAGAAAATCCGATGCTGCTCAGGCATAACTCCAGGCACTATGTCCGCGCGATCAGCGATACCAAAGACCACGGTGCATTGGCGTTTCTTGCCGCTATTGATGATGGGCTCATTCTTACCCTTGGACGCGGTCGCGAGATCCTGAAAACCTTGGATACGGAGTTGACGGTCAAAGATCGGTCCGGACACGCACCGGATTTCATACTCGGTTTCGATTGCGTTCTGAGGCGCCTCGAAATTGAGCAAAAATCACTGCTGCCGCAAGCCTCGGAGATCTTGCAAAATCACCGGGTTTTCGGGTTCAACACCTACGGCGAGCAACAATCCGGCGTGCACATGAACCAGACATTTGTCGGTGTGGCGTTTTTTGAACCGGATGAAAAGATTGCCGTATGAGCCTGCTGGACCCCTCTGATCCGCAAGAGCTTCACATCAAGAAGCAGGCTAAGATTATTGAGGCCCTGATGCGGCGCGCAAGCCGTCAAAAGGATCTGGGGCCGTCGGCGTTTCTGGCGTTCCAGTCAGCGATTGAGTTGCAACAACAGGTCGATGCGCAAAGTCGGGATCTGGCACGCGCCACGACTGAGCTGGAAAGTGAGCGCTATGAGCGCATGCGGACAAGGCGCGCTTTGGTTGAGGCGCTGTCGTCCATGGAAGAGGGCTTCGCGCTCTTCATCGATGGACAACTGAACATATCCAATGATCTGTTCAGTAACCTTATGCCCGATATATCGGAAAAAATGGACGCTGGACTTCTGCTAGAGGATTTTTTCCTGCTGTTGGCAAGTAGCCAGCATTTGAAATCCACTGAACGGCCCCTGAGTGACATGGCACGCGAGCTTGAAAACAGCCTTGGGCGCGATGGTGTCGCCTCGGTCGTGCTGGGGCTGGACGGGGACCGTTGGTATCAGTTGATCGCGCAGTACACGGAAACCAAGAACATCTTGATCCTGTTGACCGAAATCACGGCGATCGTCCGGCGCAATAGATCTGAAAAGAAAACACTGATCGACCGTCAGGCCGACTACCTGCAAGCGATTTTTCAACACATGAGTTCGGGCATGTGCACCTTCTCTGCCGATGGGCAAGTGATGATGCATAACCCGCAATTCCAAAAAATCCTCAACGTGCCAGATCGCATCTTATCCCGCGGCATCAACCTTTCAGAGCTGTTTTCGTACATGGCCGATCAAAACCTGATCCGATCCGACGATGCGCCGAAATACACGCGTTGGAGAGATGAGCTGGACAAAAAAGGATGGACGCGGCGCAGGGTCAGCTATGGCGATGGCCGCGTTGTCGAAATACACGCAAACCTTCTGCCTGACGGCGGCTTTGTTGTGGAATTGATGGACGTCACGCTGGAGGCGCGCACGACGGAGACGCTGGAAAACCGGGTGGCAGAGCGCACAGCAGAACTCACACGCGCCAATGACCGCCTCACGAATGAATACGAAGAGAAAGCCCGCGTCGAAGAACAGCTGCGCGTCGCGATTGAACGGGCAGAGGCCGCCGTTTCGTCTAAGACACGGTTTTTGGCGGCAGCAAGTCATGATTTGTTGCAACCCATCAACGCGGCCAAGTTGCTGCTGTCGACACTGCAGGGCCTCACGCGAGGCGGCGATCTGGAGCGTATCGTCGAACGCCTGGAAGGGTCATTTAGCTCCGCCGAGCAACTGTTGCATTCCCTGCTTGATATTTCTCGATTGGAAAGCGCCGAACCTGATCAGGTTTCGCTGGTGGTCGTCAATCTTGGGGAAATCATGGAAAGCGTCTTTGCCGATCAAGCGCTTGTGGCAGAACAGAAACAAGTTGCGCTCTACATGGTGTCATCCTCAGTACATGTACGCTCTGACCCGGTTTACCTTTTGCGGTCGCTGCAAAATCTGATTGTGAATGCGATCCAGTACACGGAACCGGGTGGGCGTGTCTTGTTTGGGTGCCGACGCGCAGGCGACAAGGTTTTGCTTCAGGTTTGGGACACCGGCATTGGGATCGAACCCCACGATCAGGGCCGTATCCTCGAAGAGTTTACACGCGCGGAAAATGTGCCGGTTGGCACCGGGATGGGTCTTGGGCTTTCTGTGGTTGATCGCGCCTGTCGTCTGCTGGGGCACGGGCTTTCGATCCGCTCAGATCCGGGCCGCGGGTCTGTGTTTAGCATCGAGATGAAGATGGTCGAAGGCCTCGCCTTGCCGAGAGAGCCTGAACCGCCCGAAATGCGAGAAGATGAGACGCCCATCGACTACGTTATTCTGGTTGTCGAAAACAACCAAGACGTCCTTTACGGCACGACAACCTGGCTCGAACAAAGAGGGGCCCGCGTTCTACCGGCTCGAAATGCGGAGGACGCGTTGACCTTGGTGAAAGAATTTGGGCGTCCGCCCGATGTTATCATGGCTGATTACGAGCTGGATTTCGGCGAAACTGGGCTGCGGGTCATCCAAGCGATCCGCGAAGAAACACGCACCCATGTTCCGGCTTTTCTGGTCACCGCAGACCGCCGCGATGTCCTGCGTCAGGATGCAAACCGTTGCGACGTTTCAACCATGATCAAACCCCTCAAACTATCGCGTCTGCGGCCATTTATTCATTGGAAAGTGTCCCAATCAGAAGGCCCGCGCCATCACCTGACATCTTCGAGAATTGCCTACGAAAGTCGGCAATGACAAAGATACCCCGCGCACTAAAGTTGCCAGAGGGAGGACAACATCTTGAAACTTGGGTTTAAAGCGCTGTGCTTTGCTATTGCCATGGTCGCAGCACCTGCAACTGCGCAGCAGCAAGGCGCGGTAGCCGCCTATGATCTTCTTTTCAAGAACGGCACCCTGGATGACATTGATCGCGCCAAGGAGATCAGATACCGGCGCGAAGTGACCAGCCTCTTGAAACCCGATGCCGCGCAACGGGATACAGGGCAAATTTCAATATCGTTCCCGGCGGACCTGGATGCGATGGCGCAACTGGAGTTTCGTCAAAACGATAAGTTTCGGTCTCTTGGCTCATTCCCGGCGACTGTCGGCAATCCTATGATCATGTTTTTTTATGAAAGCGTCGTGCGCGACATGGCCGAAAGCGCAGGGGGCAGCCCATTCTACATCCGCAACCGAGTCAAAGATGCTCTGGTCCAACCCTCGGTGATTGAAACCGGAAGTGCCGTGATTGACGGCCAAACAGTCAAAACCCAGACAGTGAAACTCTATCCTTTCGAAACCGATCCCAACAAATCGCGCATGCAAGGGTTTGGAGATCTCGAATTGAGCGTGACAATGTCCGAGGATGTGCCTGGATGGTATGTCAGCCTGATTGCCGATGCGCCCGGGGGCCAAGACGGCACGTCCGTTT
>CAKZYL010000237.1 GCA_937884705.1 uncultured Roseovarius sp.
TCGGGGTCATTGGGGTTGAGGCCCAGGTTGAAGCGCGGACCACCATCGCCCACGAAAACGGTGGTGTTGACGATGCCGGGGTTGATCTCATCATCGATCAGCCAATCCTGTACCCGCAGCGCCATGCGTTCGGTTTCCGAGAGGGCGGCATCTTTGGGCATGTCCATATAGACCAGAAAATCGGCGCGTTCGCTGAATGGAAACATTTCGGATTTCAACAATGCAAACTGCGTGCCGCTCCAGACCACCAGCCCCAGGGCCAAGGCCGTCAAAGGAATACCAAAGGGCAAAAGGATCCGCACCAGGCGCTCATACATGCGGGCCAACAGGCTGGGGCCTTTTTGCTTTTTGCTTTTGCGCAGCAGCTTTGTGCAGAGATACGGCAGGATATAGAGCGCGGTGATCCAAGAACCTAGCAGCATAGAGGCGACGACGGCGCCCAGAGAGAAGGCAAACTCACCTTCCACACCGTTCATCATCAGCATGGGTAGGAAGGCCGAGATGGTCGTGATGGACGCCACGCCCAAGGGCACCACGAATTGCGAGCCCGCAGTGAGCGCGGCTTCTTGCGGCTCCATTCCCTCGTCGATCCGGTTGCCGATATCTTCCACAACCACGAGGCCGTTGTCGACCAACAACCCCAGCGAGATGATGACAGCGGCAATCGAGACCTGTTCGATGTCGACGCCCAGAAAGCCGATTGCCACGAGCGCAAAGCAAATTGTGAAGGGCACGATGCAGGCAATCACAATGGCGGAGCGCAGCCCAAGGAAAACAAACATGACGGCGAAGACAACCAGAAAGGTCTGGCCTACGTTTTCCAACGCGTTGTTGACGGAGGCCGTGACCACCGTTTCCTGGAAGGTCGAGATGTTCAGCGAGATGCCGATGGGCTGCTGGACCTCAAAAGCGTCAAGGGCTGCCTTCAACCGCACGCCCAGATCCTGAATGTCGGTCTGTGATGACATCTCAATCGCCGCAACGACGGCTGGAACACCGTTGTAAAAGACCGGCGCATCCTTGGGGTCTTCATAGCCCCGTCGCACGGTGACGAGGTCTGACAGTCTGACGAAACCGGACAGGCCGCTAACCTTGGTCAGAACCGCGCCAATCTCTTCGATCGATTGCAGGTCGCCATTGGCCTCAAGCACGATATTGTTGCCGCCTGCATCTATTTCACCGGCGGGCAGAATGACGTTTTGTTCCTGCAGATCACCCAGGAGCTGCTCCAGCTGCACACCCACGGCGGCAAGCTTTCTGATGTCGACCTCAAGCCAGATGCGTTCTTCCTGCACGCCCGAAAAACTGACCTTGGTCACACCATCGACGCGAAAGAGCTCGGTGCGCAGGTCTTCGGCCACGTCTTCGATTTCCGCCAGTGAATAGCCATCGCCGGTGATCGCCACCGTGGCGATCGAGACGTCGCCGTAGTCGGAATTGACGAAGGGCCCGGATGTGCCTTCGGGAAGTTCTGCCTGGACGGCTTGCATCTTGTTGCGCAGATCCTCCCACGCGTTGTCGATATCGCTGCCGTATATTGTGTCGAAGAGATCAATGTAGAGCAGCACCTGACCGCTGGTGATGATGGTCTCAATGTCTTCGACTTCGCCGATTTCACGGATCTTGCGTTCTAGCGGGATCGCGATCAACTGTTCCATGCGGGCAGGGGCCATGCCTTCGAAATTTGCGATTACGACAGCTGTTCGAATGGTGATCTCTGGATTTTCGCGCTTTGGGATGTCGACGTAAGACAAAAGCCCCATGGCCAGGATGAAGATCATCATCAATGACGTCAGTCTGGATTTCAGCAACCCAAAGCGCGTGAGGAAATCCATGTCAGTTTCCCTCGTTGTTCGTAAGCAGGTTCACTTTCATGCCTTCGCGCAGAAAGGTAACGCCTTTGGTCGCGACATGCTCACCGGGCTCCAAACCGGAAATGATAAGGAATTTGTTTTCCCGAATACCCGCCATTTTCACTGCGCGACGTTTTACTGTGCCGCTTTGCGCATCGTAGACAAACACCTCTAAGGGCACCACGTCCGTGGCATCTGCGTTTTCAGGAATGTCTACATCTGGGATTGCGGCCGTCATTGGCACCAAGTGCCCTTTGGCTGCTGGAAGCGGAAATTCCAAAGCCACTTCGACGGCCATGCCCGCCTTGATAACCGGAGAAGCTTCCGACAAGGTCACAACGACAGGAAAAGACGAAACCTGCTCTGCCCGTTCACCCAACTCGCTTACAACGCCGCTCAGACTTATCGTTGGATCGTCCGCCAATCGGACTTGGGCAGGCGTCCCCACGACCAATCGTCCAATCACATCGAAACTGACCGAGAATGACACTTCGTAAGCGGATTGTTGGTAGAGCGATAGAATGGTCTGACCGGCAGAAACGGTGGCGAAACTGTCCACTTCAATCACATCAATGATTCCGTCGAACGGAGCGAAGAGTTGCGCATCCGATAAATCCTGCTCGGCAGATGACAGGTCTTTTTCGGCTTGGGTTACCTGCGCACGGGTTTGCTTTACAGCCGTCAGGTCTTCGTCTCGCCGCACTTTAGTAATTGTGCCAGACGCAAAGAGCTGCTCGGACCTTGCCAAGTCATCTTCCGCTTGGGCCAGCGTGGCTTTGACTTCTTCAAGGGCAGCAGTGCGGTTTTCGATGATTGTTTGGAACTGGTCCGGTTCGAGCGCTGCCAGCAACTGGTCCGATGTGACGCGCTCGCCCACATCCAGCTCAATGCGACCCATGCGCCCCCCTACTTTGAAGGACAGCGGGTTCAATTCCTCTGGTTCCAGCACACCCGGGTAGCGGCGAACCGTCACTTCTTGGGCATCCTGAACCTGGATTGCAATAAGCCCCCTGGTCGGAGGTTCGACGTCCACGTTCTGCGCCTCCTCAGCGTCATCTGGCAGACACGCTGACAGCACGAAGAGACAAGCGCTCAAAAGACAGAGCCTAGGCGGGGAAAACTTCATTTTAATTCCATTGGATTGCAGCTAATCACGATGACCTTAGCCTTCTGTTGGCGAGGTTTGACAGGACACCACGGATCATTATTCGGACGCATTCCGCCACTTGGATCTGGAACCGAACCAATCAATCGGATTTTGGATCCAATCCACGAACGCGCGGCAGGTTGACCTCTGAATCAAAGGATTTTGATAGGGGCGCGGGCAGCTCAGTAATGGCCTTGATCAGTCAGGTTCTATGAAGCCGCTGCCAGCGGCTTTTGAGTGTTTTTTGACCTTTGCTCGCACCAGTGCTTCTATCAAACCTGCATCAATCACTGTCTTTGTTCCGTTGCGCAAGATGTGAACGTTGCTTAACGCAAAGACGCGATCTGCAAAGCGTAAGGTCTCATTCATCTTGCGAAGCACCACGATCACGACACGTCCACGCTCAGCTTCGCGCACAGCGGCTGCAAGATCGTCCCTCGCCGTGATCAGTTGGTTTTAACACCTTCGCCAAGGGTTTCACCCAGTATGTGTTCGTGAAAGGTGCACTGCGTGACCAAACGCATCAAGGAGCGCTTCGGCCCGTTGCGTCCAAATCTAAGTCACCGGAGCGCAGCAAAAGGCGACCAATGAACGCAATCAACCGAAACAAGATACCCGCCATGCCGACATCGCGGGAGTGCCAGAAACAAGACTGACACAAATACGCGCACGGAATGCGCTTTTTTGATCGTTGTCGGTCAGCCTTAAGACGACCGATGATGATGGTGAACGACCCCTCACACAAAGGAGTTGAAGATGACCATGCCACGTCTGACCAAAGCGATCGCTGCCCTAGCATTGTCCACCAGTTTCGCTCAAGCCGACACGCTGAAATCCGCAGGGATTCTCGAGTTTGGGCCAGAAAACACATTGTTTGTCGCGGATTCCGTCGGCGGGACCATCCATGCATACGAGCTGCCGGGCGGCGGTATTGCACCTGAACGAGACGCCGGGTTCAACATTCTTGACCTTGATACGCTTGTTGAGAACACGCTCGGCACCGAAGGCCCGATCGTCTATGGCGATTTGGTCGTACACCCTGTGACCCGCGCGGCCTACATATCGCTGGCGGCCACCATCGACGGAACAGAGACCTACGCGGTTTTTTCTGTTTCACGAGAGGGCGACCTGCAAGCGCTCAATCTGTCTGACTTGCCATCGACCAGTTTCAAGCTGGCGGACGCAGCGGACGACGCGGTGACGTTTTGGCGCGACATTCCGGCACCGACGCTGACAGTCACCGATTTGGACTTCGTGGACGGTGAGCTTTTCGTCTCCGGCGTTTCCACTGGTGAATTCGCATCAACCCTGCGTCGTATTCCCTATCCCTTCGATGGATCAGGCTCGGCCAGTGGGATCGAGATCTATCATGCAGCCCATGATCAGAATGAAACCCGTGCGCCTATCCGGGCCATGACCGTTCTGGATATCGAAGGGTCAGCTACGGTCGTCGCTGCCTATACGTGCACACCCCTTGTCACCATACCAGTGTCTGAGCTTGAGAATGGGGCGAACGTTACGGGACGCACAATCGCGGAGTTGGGATATGGAAATACACCGCTGGACGTCATTTCATTTTCCTCGGCCGATGCGACGGGCGCCGTTTCCAGTTATGTGCTCGTGGTCAACCGTGAGATGGACGCCGATCTGATCTCGATGGATGCGCTCAAAGAGGCGGCCAATTCTCCCGGCCTCTCGGAGCCGATACCCTATCTCGGCGCCACGGCTGGCGTTGAGACCATCCCCTTGCCGATGTCCGGTGTGGTACACGTCGCAGACCAGGACAATCAGTTTCTGCTTGCGATGCGGCGAGATCTCGAAACAGGCGCGATGGAACTCGTGTCTTTCCGCAAAGGGGCGTTTTTCCGGCTGAGCGATTTCATCAGCGAGTACAATTTCCCCGACTACGTCTACGCTGACAACCAAATGTCGGACGGCGTGCGCATGTTCCAAAACATGCTGAAGGCGGATGAGGGCTTTCCGGGTCAGATCCGCCAATGATCCTCAGGACAGTGAGTGCAACGCTCGCAGCCTTTTGGGTCGCGGGTTCAGCTTTGGCAGCATGTCCTGACGCAAACGACGGTCACGCCGATTTCTATCCGACCGCGGAACGCCTCCCCGAAAACCTGCTGCGCATTTATGTCTATTTTCCAAGAGCCATGGGCCAGCAAGAAGGTTTGGAAAACGTCCAGCTTCTTGACGATAAGGGCGACGCGATGCCGGGCGTGTTTCTTGCCAATCGAAGCGATCTTTGGTCCCCAGATCGGCACAGATTGACGATGCTGCTGGATCCCGGACGGGTCAAAACCGGTCTTATCGCAAATGCCGAGCTGGGACGCGCATTGGTACCAGGCCGCATGTATGCTTTTGAAGTATCCGGCACTGCGCTGGACGCCGATGGCTGTCCGCTGGGAACAAACACGCGGCATGAGTTTATGGTCACCGCTGCAGACCTTGACCCGCCGGACCCCGCGCGATGGACTTTGAAGGCGCCAGCGGCAAAGACCACTGAACCCCTCATCGTGTCCCTTGGCAGCGCTCATGACCACCTTTCTTTGGCTTTCCGCTTGCGCGTTCACGATGCCAAGGGGCGCAGTCTTGCTGGTGCAATCACTCTAGGAGACGGTGAAGAAACTTGGCAGTTCACACCCCGAAACCCATGGTCTGCCACGCCCTATGATCTTGTAATTGATGAGACATTGGAGGATCTGGCCGGGAACCGTCCGGGCCAGCTGTTTGACCGGCCCATTGCGCAAGAGCCGGTCCCCTGGACACAAAAATTGCAGTTCACACCTCATTCGTAAACGAGGACGCCCTGGAAAAAACGTCCAGCCACTCCTCTCATTTTTGACCAATCACCGACTGGAAATATACACGCCTACGCCTTGAAAGACTGAGATTTTGGCGCCGGTTCCACTGATGCCCAAAGCCATTCATGTTGCATAGCATGCGCGTGAATCGCGCATCTCTTCGTGTTGAAATGACCGTCACGCGCCCGTAATCAACTGAAAAAACAGGATTTATCAGATGAGAACACTCGCCTTCGCAGCGTCTAACCACAGCAATTCGATAAATCGCGCTCTCGTAGGCTATGCGGCGGCGCGTTTGGAGGCGCTTTACCCCGACGCTGAGATCGAGTTTGCCGATATCAATGATTATGAAATGCCGATCTACTCGATCGATCGCGAAGCGGCAGATGGCGTGCATCCTTTGGCACGCGAGTTCTATGACAAGATTGGTGCCGCGGATGCGCTGATCGTGTCCTTTGCCGAGTACAATGGCTTTGTCACTGCGGCCTGGAAGAACATCCATGACTGGATGAGCCGGATCGAAACAAAGATCTGGCAAGACAAACCCACCACATTGCTGGCCGCCTCTCCCGGTCCACGGGCAGGAGCGAATGTTTTGAGCACACAGGAGTTTGTCGCGCCGTTCTTTGGGATGGATATCAAAGGAAAATACGGCGTGGGCATGTGGGACAAAGCGTGGGATGGGGCATCGCTTACGCAAGAGGCGGACATCATTGGCGTTGACGCAGCAATCAAGGCTTTGCTGACCTGAGATCAAGGCAGTTCCGGCCGAGGAAAAGGTATCGCAAGACGCTGTCTGAAAGCGGGTCAAGTTCCATGTAAGACGAACGGGGCACGACCTCCTTGTGTTTGAGAGGGTCTATTCTGAAGTTCCTGCTCAACGCGTCTCATCTTGACGGCGCTCAATTCCGCCATGTCCTCAAGAGCTGAGCGCGGAAGTATCCTGTTATTAAGCTCAACACTGACCAGTCGAAATGATTGGAAACGCGATCGCGGCAGCTCTCCCTCATAAAGAACAGTGATGTCGCTTACATATCACTCGGTCATGTCGAATTGCGAATGCTTCGCAATTGCATTGACGTTGCGAATGACTCGCAGTAACACGTTGTGTAGGGTGCACCGCGGATGTCGGGCCACTTGCAGGTAAGAGAGTTGTTAGGAGCTCAGACATGACCATCACCATACGAAAACTTCTCGCGGCCGCCGCGATCGCCATCTCTCTGCCAGCCACATCGGCCATGGCAGACATTACCGTTTATGCAACCACCGGTTACCTCGGCGATGCTGTTTCCAAAATCGCCCCTGACGCCGAAGTGATCACTATGGTCGGACCGGGCGGCGACCCGCACACCTACCAACCCTCGACACGGGATATTCAGACGATCCAAGCCGCGGATGCCGTGGTCTGGAACGGTCTCTTCCTTGAGGCGCGGATGGAAGACCTGCTGATGAGCCTTGGCGACAAGGCCTTGGCGACAGCAGAGCGACTTCCGTCGGCAATGCTGCTTCCATGGGAAGATGACCTCAACGACCCGCACGTATGGAACAGCCCCGTGGCTTGGTCGGCGATCGTGGGGTATATCGCCGATCACCTCGCGGAAATCGATCCTGACAATGCCGACGCATATGTTGCCAATGCCAAGGCTTACATCGATGAGATCCGCACCGCCGATGCCGAAGCAACCAAGCTTCTGTCCGCCATCCCTGACGCAAATCGGATTTTGATCACTGGGCATGACGCGTTCGAATACTTCGGAGATATCTACGGGCTGGAAGTTCGGGCCACCGATTTCGTCTCAACAGAGGCGGAGATGAGCCCCGCTGAACTGGCTGAATTGGCCCAATTCATTGCCGACAAAAAGATCCCTGTCATCTTTCAGGATAATCAAGCCAACCCGCAGGCCATCGTAAGCTTGCAGGAAGCCGTGCAGGCGCTTGACTGGAGCGTCGAGATCTCCTCTGACGAATTGTTCGCAGACAGTCTTGGCGCAGAAGAGGATGTGGATGAATATCTCGAAGCCTTCCTCCACAATGCAAAAGCTGTGGCCACTGCATTGGGCGCGGGATCTTGAGAGTGACGCCCATCGCCTGTGAATGCCGGGATCTTTCGGTCGCGTATCGCGAAGATCCGGTGCTCCGGCGCGTGAATTTCTGCGTGCCGACGGGCAGTGTGATGGGCATCGTCGGCCCCAACGGGGCCGGCAAATCAACGCTGATCAAAGCCATGCTCGGCCTTGTGACGCCGCTTGCAGGCACCTCAGAGTTTTTCGGCAAGCCGCTCGATGACGTGCGAAATCGCGTGGGATACATGCCTCAATCCGCCAGCGTTGACTGGGATTTTCCGACCACCGTGATCGACTTGGCCGTCATGGGCACCTATGGCGAACTGGGATGGTTCCGCCGCCCGGGCAAGGCGGAGCGGGCGCGGGCCATGGCGGCGCTCGAGCAGACGGGCATGCAGGCCTACGCCTCGCGGCAGATCGGTGAGCTTTCCGGCGGGCAACGCCAGCGCGCCTTCTTAGCCCGGGCCCTCGTTCAGGTCCCGGATCTTTACTTCATGGATGAACCCTTCCAAGGCATCGACGCAAAAAGCCAGCAGGCAATGATCGATGTGCTCAAGGATCTCAGCGCGCAGGGCAAGACCATCGTGATCGTGCATCACCATCTGGGCAGCGTTCTGGATTTCTGCGATCACGTGACCTTGCTCAACAAAAGCATCATTGCCTCCGGACCGGGTGAAGAGACCTTCACCAAAGACAACATCCGCATTGCTTATGAGGCCAGCGACGGTGCCGAAGCGTTCCTGGCAGAGGCGGGGTAAGGCCGCGATGGATCTCATCGAGTTCTTCAGCAACCACGTATTCCGAATGGTGTTCTTTGGCACCACGGTGATTGGGATCGTGTCGGGCGCACTGGGGGCGTTTGCGTATTTGCGCAAACAGTCCCTGATAAGTGATGTCATCGGCCACGCCGCTCTGCCCGGTGCGCTGCTGGCCTTCCTCATGGCTGTGGTGGTCTTTGGCATAAACGGTCGCAATATGCTTTTGCTGATCGTGGGGGCTGTTGTCACCGGCACACTGGCCGCGCTTTTCGCAAATGCCGTCGCCGCGCGCACGAAGATCGCGATCGACACGGCCATGGCGATCTCGCTAACCACTTTTTTCGGGCTGGGCATGCTGCTCTTGCGGATGATTGCGAACAACCCGTACCCGGGCAAAGGCGGCATTCAGGACTATCTCTTCGGCAATGCCGCCAGCATCACGCGGGCAGACCTGACCACCAGCGTCGCGGTGGGGGCGTTGGCCCTCACCCTGATGATCGTGTTCTGGAAGGAATTCACGCTGCGCACGTTTGACCCCGTGCTGTCCACGATGTTGGGCTTCCGCGCGCGGGTCATCGACACGCTGATGTTCAGCACGATCGTGATCGCGATCGTCATCGGCGTGAAAGCCGTGGGTTTCGTGCTTATGGTCGCGTTCGTCGTCACCCCGCCCGCGGCCGCACGACAATGGACCAATACCTTGCCCGGCATGGTGGCGCTGTCGGCTGTCTTCGGCGGGATTGGCAGTGGTTTGGGGGCGTATCTGTCAATATCCCTTGGCAACGTGCCGACCGGGCCGGTGATCGTTCTGGTCCTGTTTTCAATCTTCCTTATGTCGCTGCTGGCGTCTCCCAAACGCAGCATTGTCGTCACCGCCTTGCGCCGTGTGCGGGCGCGCAAGGCGCTGCGGCGCGAGTTGATGGCTGAGGGGCGTAACCCATGAGCTATGTGATAGGGGTCATTTTGCTGGCGGTTATCACGTCACTGGCCTGCGCATTGCCCGGCGTTTTCGTCGTCTTGCGCAAGAACTCGATGATTGTCGACGGTATCTCTCATGCGGTGTTGCCCGGCATCATCGTTGGCTTTGCGCTGACCCAGGACCTGAACTCGCCCATCCTCATCCTTGGTGCCGCCCTTGCCGGGCTTTTGGTTGTGCTGGGCAATGAATGGCTGTCTGACACCGGCCTGCTCGCCGGTGATGCTCCGCAGGGCCTTATCTTTCCTGCGCTTTTCGCGGCGGGCATCATCCTCGTCAGCATGGATTTACAGCACGCCCATATCGACACAAACGCTGTCCTTGTCGGTGACCTGAACCTGGCCGTGTTCCCCGCGCTAATTGTGAACGGTGTGAATATCGGCCCGGAATACCTCTATGTCATGCTTGCAGTGCTGGCCGTGAACGCGGCCTTCATTGCGGTTTTCTACACGCGGTTGAAGCTCACAACCTTCGATCGGCAGTTTGCGAATGTACTGGGGATGCGCACGCGCCTGCTGAACACCGCGTTCATGTTCCTTGTATCCATGACGGTGGTCGCGGCGTTCAAGGCCGTGGGCGCGATCTTGGTGATATCTCTTCTTGTCGTCCCGGCTGCGACCGCGCAACTCATTAGCAAGCGCCTCTCGGTTATGATGGCGCTCACCGCCGTCTTCGCCGTTGCGGGGGCCTTGGCGGGCTTTTGGATTGCCTATGTCCTGAACACCGGCACGTCTGCGGCCATGGCTGTGTTTTACGGCGCGATGTTCGTGACTGTCGCTCTCACCGCGAAAATTGCCACGCATATCCGCCGCAATCGGCGATCCTCCAAGTCAACCGCCGCCGCAATCAGCGCGCCCAACGTCGGCGCCGTTGCGGGAGAGTAGGCGTGTCCAAAAGGGCGCTTGTTCAGATAGTTGTGAACGGGTTGATTTTGTCCCTTGTTTGCCGGTCACTCCACAAGTAGACGTGCATGACAGTATCCCAAAATTAAACGACGTACTGCCAGCCCTTTCCGGCCAGCTAAAACCAGCGAGAGCAACTAGGAAAGGTTGAATGGATATGGCGCGTGGAAAATGCAAAATGCAACGTAGTGTGGCCGTACGTAACGACACGAGCCGAAACCGGGCCGGAACCGACTTTGGTGTGCTCACTTTGATTGCGGGGGCGGCGCTGACATGCGCTCCACTCGTCGCAAGTGCCGAAGATGAAAATGGGTCAAACTTCTCGGCGGAGTTTACGGTCGAGATTCAGAACGACTACAATTTTGATTCTGATGATCCAGCGGCGGAGTTCAATGACACCTTCGCGACGATTGAAGGCGCCTTCTCTTACTCATTTGGGTCAGCGTCGTCCGTCAATGCCACCGCTCTTATAGAACCTGTAGAAGACCCTACCGATGATCGCTTTTTTGAAGATCACGGGTTCTATTTTGAAGAGCTGTTCTTCGCACATGAGTTCAGGGGCGTTGAGTTTGTCCTCGGCAAGTACAACCCCGCCTTCGGATTTGCCTGGGACGCAGCCCCCGGTATCTACGGCGTTGACTTCGCGGAAGACTATGAAATCACCGAACGTCTCGGAGCAGCAGTGAACATACCGGTTCTGGGTGGGGACCACGTCTTTCAGTTCGCCGTGTTCCAAGCGGATCGCACTATCCTGAGCGATTCAATCGGCACAGAGCGCGGGCAGACAAACATCTTGTCGGGCGGCGTTTCGAACACGGACGCACCCGAATCCTTCACTGGAACACTGACGGGTGAATTCGGCGACACAGCATATAATGTCGGCTTTCAACACCAAGCTCGCGGTGTCGGCGATGTACGGGACCAAAACGGCGTCGTCGGAGGGGTTATCCACTCTTTCAACAGCGTAGAAGTGCTGGGGGAAGTTGCGTTTCTCCACGGGTTCGAAGGCACGCCCTACGATGCTCTTTATGTGACCGCGGGCGCGTCTGTTCCCGTTGGGCCGGTTTCCCTGTCAGGCGTGTTTTCGCTGCGCGATATTGAGACAATGCCGACGGACAGGCTCTTTACCGTGTCTGGAGAGATTGAGCTCTTGGACAATGTCACCGCCGCACTCGGATATCGCTTTGGAGATGAAGGCGGCGTGGACACGCAAACCTTTGGAACATTGGTTGTCGTGGAATTTTAAAAGGTTCAAATCCGAAGTGTTACCCGGCAGCGCAAGCAAAAGCGCTGCCAGGGCAGTTTGTGAAGGATATCCCGCGTTCCTCGTGACGTGACTTTACGCTAGGGGTTTCAGGCTTTTAGGGCGTTCGTACGCCAGACTTTCAGCGCCAAAATTCACTGAACATACTTGGCTTTGAGATATGCCCCAAGCGGGAAGGATCTGCGTTGGCAATAGGGGTCGGTGCTGTCAGTATGCTGGCGACACCCGACGACATTGAGCCATCGCACGAGACAAAGTTCACTCCATGACGGAAACCTTCGCAGCCACTCATCCCGACGATCCGCATCGCCTGGGGCGCAGCCACTGGCTTCGTGCGGCCGTCTTGGGCGCCACGGACGGGATCGTGTCAATATCCTCGCTTCTCATCGGCGTTGCGGCGGCGGTGTCGACCTCGGATATCGTGTTGGCCACAGGCGTGGCGGGGCTGGTCGCCGGTGCCATGTCGATTGCGGCCAGCGAGTACATCTCGGTTTCATCTCAATCGGATATCGAGCGGGCAGAGATTGAACGCGAAAAACGCGCGCTCGAGGCTGACCCGAAAGGCGAGCTGGCGGAAATGGCCGCGATCTGGCGCGCACGCGGGCTGACCCCTGAAACTGCCGATCAGGTCGCTCAGGAATTGACGCAAAACGGCGTTCTTGAGGCTCATCTGCGCGATGAGGTCGGCCTTTTGGAGCTGCATTCCGCAAGCCCAAAACGTGCCGCACTTGCCTCTGGATCGGCGTTTGCGTGCGCTGCTTTGCTGCCACTTGCGGCGGCGCTTTTTGCACCTGCGGGGTTCATCGTCATCAGCGTGCTTCTGGCAACGATGATCGCACTGCTTGCCTTGGGGGCGCTTGGGGCCTGGACAGGTGCGGCACCGGTGGCCCCGGCCATGCTCAGAACGGCACTCTGGGGCGCTGTGGCCATGGCGGCCACCTTCGCGGCAGGATCACTTGTGGGCGGAGTTGTCGGCTGATCGGTGTCCGGAGGTTTCGCACCCTTTAGGCTATCCGGCCAAGGGCGCGCTACTGCGGGACCGGAGAGCTCAAAGACTGCGCGATTATCCCACCACGCGGAGGACCGGAGGCTTGCCGTTGCGAGCTTGACCAGGCGTGCCGCACGAAAACCGATCTGCAAATGCAAGGCCCGCGCGGAGGATATAGGGGTCCATCTTTCCATGGGCCAGCGCGATCGCGGCGTCACGCGCGGGTACGGCTTCATCGCGCCTCATATGCCTCAACATGCGCAACAGCGTCACTTCATCTTGCGTCGCGTGATCCTGAGATGCCGGGTCACGCGGATCATAAAAGCTGAGCGACCCATCTCGTGCATCCAGAACGGCGCGAACGACCTTTTGCAAACGGTGCGCAACAGCCAGCCCCAGTGTTTCGCCCCAATGTTCAACGGCTTCACTGTACGCGCGGCCCCATAAGTGAAGCTCAGGCGTTTCAAAACTGGTCAGGACGTGTCGAGCAACTGGAAGCAACCCGCGTTCGAACTCATCAAATTCGAGCGTCTCAAACCTCACGCTGTCTGAAACCTGATCCGGGAGCGGCGTGTCTTGGGTCGTCATGGCAGCGGGTCGTATAACTTCAGGATCTCAAAGATCATGACGTCGCTAAACATAAAACCGGTTCGCGGCATATCTGAAACGCAAACCAAACACCCCATGATCCCGCCGATAATATCCCCCGTCGGCCGATCCAACTCCGGCCTGCAGTCCGAAACGCGCGCCGACGGGGGCATGGTTGAGATGCGCGGCAAGCCTGCGCGCCTCAATGTAAATGCTGAGCAGCGACGGAAGACGACCGTGGCTCAGTGTGTTTTCCATATGTCGTAAGGACAAGCTCGCCCATGCGGTCAATGAGCGGGTCCGTGTCGTTGCCTTCACACAGCAGCATAGCGTGCGTTCGCGCCAGGCCGGGTCGCCCATCGCGCATTGCACGAAAGACGTTCATAAATTGACGCTCATGCTCGCTCATGATCGCTGAACAGCCCGGGCAGGTCGGGTTGTTGAACCTAAAACAAGACATGCGGATCATGCGCATGGCCTGGACGGCTGCAAGGATTTCAAGACCGATCTCGCCTCCGCGCCCGCCGCCAAAGCTATGCTCTGCTCTTTGAAGGGCGTAAAACCATGATTGCGTCTCTGGCTGCGCGAAGGTTTGCCAATAGTATCGCGCGACCTCAAGAACGGCCGTTTCGACAACATCAAATCCGGCATCAGCCACGGCGATTTCTTTGTCATTGGGGAGCCGATCGCAACATTCACGGTCGGAACTCCAGGTCATTTTTTGAGGCCGATTGCTGTTTGGGTGCTTTTTCATAGGTCTCTCGTCAGCGCGATGTCGATGGGCCAACCATTGATGATTTGTCCGTGCCTGAGCTGGGGAGAGGAAGCTACCTTACGCGGCAGATTTTGTCTGACAAAAACACTAAGAAATGTCCAGTCTTTTTGACACCTCGCGCCGTATTGGTCGCGCGGGCGGCGGGAAAATAGAGACCGTCGGTCATTTTTGAAGCACAGCGGGGTCGGGCGTTGGCCTGGCGATGGCATCAGGCGGTGTGCTCGGCGATGCGTGCTGAAGATAACCCAGTTTGCCTAGGTCGATGTCGCAATGCGCGTTGAGGATATCGAGAAATTCGGGCCGCTGAGCAGACAGATCTTCATAGAACTCGATGCGCGTTACTGCCTTGAAAACTTTATCGGGACCAATCCCTCTAGGGATTAAGCAAATCCAACGTCAGCGCGCGCGCCACGGCTTGAGCATTGGTTCGCGCCCTCAGCTTATGACGTGCAGAAGAGATCTGTTTCTCAACAGTCTTAGGATGATTGCCCAGCCGAAAGGCAATCTGATCGACGCGCAGGCCTGCGGAAAGCCACAAAAGGCATTCCCGCTCACGCGGGGAAAGGCGGCAATTCTCAGGAAGTAAGTGGCCGCGGCTAAGATTGGAATGAAACAGCTCAGAAAGGTCGAGTAGATCGGGGCCAATCTCGTCCAGGTGTTGTGCAAAACCTGCATCTGAGAACGTGTCAAAGGCACAAAAGGATATACCGCCTACCCCCACTGGCAATCCATCTCTAAGCGGGACAGCAATGCCATGTTCCATACCGATTTCTCTGGAAATTCCGTGTGTTACTTCCTGCTCTTTCGTCATGTGGCCGTCGTCCATGAGACTGTAGAGGCGGCTGAACGTAAGCGGTGTTGTACGGGTCGAACAATGCTGAACCACGTAGTCTTGCGTCATCCAGTTCCGATCCTTTTGTGCGTCTTCCCATTCGTCGCAGAAGGCACCCACAAGCATCGTATCATTCGGGTCAATCACCGGCCCGCTTGGCATGGCAAAGCCGTACCGGACATAGGCAAAACCGAGCTCTTCAATTTCACGGGATAACGCCTTCAAAGAAGCTTCCAAATCGGGGGCGTCTTTCAGGGCCTGCACGAAGTCTAAACATACTTTTTTCATACTGAAAATCCTCTTCCGAGGAATGGGGGAAATCCCCCGATGTTGCCATTGGGGGAAACCCCCCAATTGCGGGCGCTCATGTCGGAATGTTAGTCAGAAGCGGGGGTCAGATCAACGGTGCCACTGCCTTTCGCAACTTGGGTGGCTCGTTTAATATCAAGGCAACCAAATGACAGGCACTATTCGTAAGAAGCCGAAACCTCTCTCCCTATTTTTTTTCGTAACCGCTTTGGTCTTGCTTCTAGGCTTGGCAGGCGCTGTCCACGCTGGCGGCGACGGGGGCGGGGGCGGCGATTTCAGCAAAAGTAAGCGAAAGGCGCCAGCCTATCTTCCAAGTTTTACCAGCTACAAAGCTTGCACGGAAAATCTGGCCATCCACAAAGAGTTGATGGCCAATCTAGCGGAGATGATTGAGGAGCTCGACGACGCGGTCTTGAGCGCCACAAGTGCAGATGAAAAATCCAGCCCGAAACGCCAGCGCAAAGAACTGCGCCGACAATACAGATTGGCTGCGGAATACAAAAAGAAAATAGAAGCTGCGTGCCAGGGTCTGAGCCCACTTGGCGCCGATTGAGGGCCTTACAATCGAGTTGCAATCACACCCAACACCCCCTGGGGTGGCGGCGACGCCAGCCTGGATCAGCCTCAGGGGACGTCAGAGGATGTATGAAATGACCGGATGCGTGCTGCCGCATATCTGAACATTTCTGCCCCGTGCTTACCACAACCAACCATCAACCGGCGCAGATGCCGCGACACAACACAAATCCGAGGTGCGTTATGCCTACAGAACTCAAGACCATTGTCGAAAACACTTTTAAAACAATTCCTGCCATAACACTGGCACTCTCCATTGGACTGGCGAGCATGGCGCATGCTGGCGGCGATGGCGGCGGCGGAAGTCGGGACCAAAAACCCAACGGCTCTTTGTTGGACAAAATTACAACCTACAAAGAGTGTGAAAACTATTCCAGGTTTCATCTGAACATAATGAATGAGACGAGAAAGATCATCGAGGAAACGCAGGAAGAGATTCGAGCGTCAACCAACCACAAAGATCGGAAAAGGTTGGAGAAAAAAGAAAAAAAGGCTCAAAGACTTTACTCGCGAGACCTCAAGTATCTCAGCAAATTGAAAAGCAAATGCGAAAGCCTTCAACCAACCTTCTGAGAAAAAAATCGCCATGACATGTACGCAAAATTCAGTTTCTCCGCGGGCTATAACGCGGTTTTCAATTGTATTCACATTCATAGCCTTGGGAGCGGCAAGTGTTGCCAATGCCGGTGGTGATGGTGGCGGCGAAGGGTTTACCAATAAGAAACCAGAGCTAACCCAACTTGGAACGTATAAAGAGTGCCTGCAAACCACTATGGCATACGAAGAAAGGCTAAAGACAAATGGCACGTATATAGAAAAACTGGACGAAGAGGATATCAACAGCGCTGAACCTGACGCCAGACGAGAGGCGAAACGAAAGCGCAAACGCGCCCGAGCGTCTTACAACCGGATCGCGCGTTACACAAAAACCTACAAGGCCGCCTGCGCCGGACTCAAGGATCAAAGTCAGTGACAAGGGCTGTGATCATGTAAATTTCGCGATCGCAACATACCTGCCGAGAGACGTACCAATAAAGATTGGCTTTTCTACACCTAGAGCATCGCACAGACCTTTGAGGTCATGACTCCATTGGTCAATGTTCCAAGTGTCTTTGGGGATTTCTGTTCGCAATCGTAGCCAGCGGAAAAATGAGCCCGTGGACAAACCATCTTGATAACGGATCTGTTTTGCGAGGTGTCAGATCTTTCGAAACGCGGGTGCGCTACTCTGCAGCATTAAGCGGTTTGTCAGTCTGGTTTTCACCAACGGATACAACGATCCTGTCGCGTGCCTCGAAATCTGCGACATCTGAAGCTTGCCTGTCTTCAAGGCGGTGGAGCCGCGCCTCAAGGGCTGAGATGCGTGCTTTTAGGGCTTCTATATCGTCGGCTGGCTGCAGGGTCCCTGTGGGCGCTTTAACCAAACGGGGAAGGTCGATGCGCCACGCTAAAACACGGCCTGGAATATACTTAGCTGACAAGCTCAACGCAGCCTTGGACATTTGCTGCGCTTTGGCCCAACCGGAGGCGCGTTTGGTGTGAAGGTCGTCACGCAGATTGGCATAGGTCTCCGGTGTGATTGCAGCCATGATCCAGCCAAGTGTCGTGACCGCTCCCGCCCAGATAGCGAGGCCGGACCAGTGACCGATGATAGTCAGATAGACGCCCGGCCCGAATGTCGCGATACGAGCGGGCCAGACAAATGGCCGTCGTGCGATCTTGGGCAGATCATGCGTTCTGCGACGCTTGGGATCGGTCCATGCGAGATAGACCAGACCACTGAGGCTCGTCAGGATCGCTGCCAAGATCAGCCAGCCACTCATTCCGCGGGTTCCTGGATTGGGGTGATGGGTGCTATCTCCCGATCAGAGACAGCTGGCCGCGCTTTGCGCAAGAGCAGGAGCCCCATCGCCAGAAGCAGGATGTCGATCACGAGGATCTCGGTCCCGCCGCCGATCAGCGCCTCAGCCCAGCTTGTGCCGCCCATCAGGTGGCGCAACACAGGCATCGCAAGGCACAGCGCGGCATTGGCCAACCGCAATCTGGCTTCGGTACTTTCTGTTCTAAGACCAAGCCCGACTGCCACGACCGCGCCAGCCAGGAACCCAAGTGGGGTCCACAGGTTTGGGTCGGCGACCGGCACTGTTATGAAGTAAGCCACGGCCGAAACCAGCATCGCAAAGGGCAGACCCCAGACCGTGACCACAATCCAGTGTCGGAACCCGCGCCAGAGCGGGTCTTTCTCGCGTCGCTTGGTCCAGAGGAGCATGCCTGACGCCGTCACAAAGGCCATCGCCAGACCCATCCCGAGCCATACGAGCTTTGACGCAAGACCTGCAAAGTTACCGAAATGTAGAGGGCCGATGATACCGAGAAGGCTGCTGCCGATTGAGGGCGCTTGCCCGAATAATGGCGCTTCACCTTCAAATCGGCGGCTGACCCCGTCAAAGGCAAGAGTTTGAGGGGCAAGACTGCCTGGGCTTGGATCCATCTGGAGCATGATCTTTGCTCCGGCGCTGTCATAGTTGGTGATTTGGATTGCGTTCACCGCCGCACCTGAGCGGGACATGCCGTCGCGGATGACAAAATCCAACGCTGCCAACGGCGCAGGGGTCAGGTCAATGTCCTCACGAACACCAACAATCGTCTCAATCATAGCTTCTTGATCCCCGCCAAAAGCGGACATGCTCATGAGCGGGACACCAACATTTCCGGCAAAGCCAAAAAATGCGCCAGTGAATGCCAAGATGACCGCGAAGGGCAAACCCCAGGCGCCGGCCAGCACATGCAGATCACGGGCTCCGACCAATCGTTTTGAGCTACGGGCCGCCACAAAGGCGTCACGGAACACATGGCGATGGATCAGTATTCCTGAGACTGCAGCGAACATCATGGCGAGGCCGAGCACGCCGACGAGGATGATGCCATAAGGATTGGGCATATACAGTTGTACATGCAGATCCACCCAAAAGTTCCGAAGCGCGCCGCCAGGGTCGGATGGCAGCTCCGAGCGTAGCCCCTCCCATCGCTCGATCACGTCACCTGTCTCTGAATCGAGCGTCATGCGCACAATAGGTTCTACGATCCGGCCTGTTTCCTGGTCGGTCTCATGGGTGTGGAAAAGATAGCGCATGTTCCCATCCGCAAGACGAAAGATTGACACCTCTTCGTAGTACTTGCGATCTACATTGCGCGCGGCGACGCGGAACTTGTGATCGACCAAAGTGCCAATGCTGTCATGATATGCAATCTGGCCTCGTGACCAGCTGTCGATCTCGTCTTCGAAGACAACAATCGAACCCGTGAAAATGCATACATAGAGAAGCAGCCCGAGCAGTGTCCCGGACCAGCCGTGAACGGCGAGAAAACGTTTGGTCTTGGCTTGCGTCAGAAAACTCATGCGCTGACCCCTCCTACATCACTGCCAAAAGCATCCCCACATGCCCGATGATCAACCCAACCATCACAGCCACGCCGCGGACCAGGTTCTCCTCGGCCAGCGCGTATAAAAACACGATGACCCAGATTAATGGAAACGCGAGTACTGGAAGAGCAATATTGTCCACCTTTGCGTCACCCTCAGGCAGCCAATGGGCTGCTCCCATCATCAAAAGTACAGTGACGACAAGCGTGGTTGGCCCGCACAAAACCCAACGCACTGTCCTTGCATTCGACTGCAGGAAACCGTTTGCTCCTTTTAGATAGCTCATCATGCCAAACAGCGGACCTTCCCTCCTATGCGCGTCTGAACCAGTTTGTTTCACGTCAGTGTTTATTTGCATATCGCGGGCCATTAATAAGTTGGAACGTGTTCTCGAGAACGAAACCAACGCGCCGACTGTCGCCTCTGACCGACGTTGTTGGACTACGTGACAGTACATGATTTTCATCGAAAAGGCTGGTTGCGACCACATACGCGTTCCAGTTGTCGCGTCGAGCATGCATCGCATTGGCCGGCGCTGCCAATGCCGAACCTCATGTTGAAATGAGCATTCCTCTCGACTGGGCGGTAACAGCCGCCCTGGCCGCCGAACAGAAAGTACAGACATAGGATTTGCGGTCACAGTCACGGTCGTGGATCAACGCGCGCAGCCACGTGTTCAACTGATGAAAGAAGGCGCCTTTCCGCACACCATCGACAACAGCGGCCGCAATGCTATCACCGCCGCCTCTCGCCGCGAGGCTACAGCCGTGATTGAAGCCGAGAATGAACATGTGCCGATCTTGGGCGGGGTGTTCAACGAGATCGGTCTGATCACTTTGTCAGGCGGTATCCCAATTCTCTATGGCGGAGCCGTGATCGGCGGGATCGGCATTGCCGGTTCTCCAGGTGAAGATGCAACTGGCAAGGAATTTGACGATATTTGCGCCGAAGCCGGAATTGCAGCCATCGCCCATCACCTCAATGAGGACAGAAGTGATTGGCAATAGAATGTGCGCCGACTTTAGCGGCCCGTAACCTGCTGGGTGAAGCAGCCGTTAGATCCCATTAGCGGACCTTGCCGATGCTAACAGTCGCTGCGCTGCACCCACCAGAGCGGCCGTACGACGTCTTGCTGCGGAGTTGGCCAACCCCGCAGCACGAACACATCTGCACTGAATTGAAGAAACGCCGAAACGGTCTCTTGGAATTCAAGATCACTTCAGATTTTGCAGAATGATCGGTAGGCGTTGGCCTTGCAGCATCATGTGGCTGCGCATTAGGTCAGATGCCCTTGCGCCGTGTCCGTCTAGAATAGCGGTCATGATCTCACGATGCTCCTGCGTCGATTGTGCAAGGCGGTTGCGCATTCTGTAGGGCATGGAGCGATACGGGTTTATCCGCGTTTCAAGCTCAGAGAGCTGTTCGATCAAGCGATCATTGCCCGAGCCCATATGGATGGCCGTGTGAAAGGCCAGGTTGGCGTGGGCATAAGCCACCGGATCTTCGGCGTTCGCCGCTTTTTGGCAGGCCGCCAATCCGTCCTCAATGGCTTGCGTTGTCTCTGCGGTCAGCCGTTCGGCGGCCAGACGGCAGGCCAGTCCTTCCAGTTCGGCGGCCACTTCAAAGAGGTCTAAAATCTCCTTGGCCGAAAGCTCCCGCACGAAGGCGCCCTTGCGGGATCGAGTTTCCAGCAGACCGCATTCCACCAGTGACCTAACGGCCTCTCTGACGGGGGTGCGGGAGACGTCGAATCGCTGCGCCAAGGCGGCTTCTTCCAGCTGATCACCGGGCTTCAGCACACCGGCGTGGATCTCATTTTTGAGTGTCTCGATCAGTTGATCTGCAACGCGGGTCATGGGCAAGACTCTGGTTTCATTGCGCAAATAGCACTCTCACCCTGCGTTGTCGATACGCGAATTTTCTTTTTGCATAATTATAAATATTATCTGTATACATATAAATATCATAAAAACGCATAGGGAGGATCACATGCGTATTTCATTTAAAACCCTCGCCGCCACTGTTTGCGCCGCAGCGCTTGCCACGAGCGCCCAAAGCGCGGAGCTGCGCCTGTCCCATCAATGGTCAACCAAAGATGTGCGTCATGCAGTTGCGGAAATCGTCGCCGACGAGGTGGCCGCCGCCGATGTCGATCTGGACATTACGATCTATCCATCGAAGTCGCTCTTCAAACCGCGTGAGCAGTACAAGCCGCTCAGCCGCGGGCAGTTGGACATGACCGTTTTCCCGCTGAGCTATGCAGGGGGTCAGCGCCCCGCGTTCAATCTCACCCTGATGCCAGGCCTGGTGAAGAACCACGATCACGCAGCGCGCCTTTCCGAATCGGCTTTCATGGAGGCACTGCAAGAACAGATGGCCGAAGATGATGTGATGGTGCTGGTCCATGGCTATCTGGCCGGTGGATTTGTGGGCAAAGAGAAATGCATCACCAGCCCCGAGGATGTGCAAGGCCTGCAGACCCGCGCGGCGGGCAAGTCCTTTGAACAGATGCTCGTAGGGGCAGGGGCCTCCATCGCCTCAATGGCCTCGTCGGAGATTTACAGCGCCATGCAAACCGGTGTTTTGGACGCAGCTAATACATCGTCTTCCTCTTTCGTATCCTACCGGATTTTTGAGCAGGTTGCGTGTTACACCCCGGCCTCGGATGTCGCGCTGTGGTTCCTCTATCAACCGCTTTTGATGAACAAATCCACCTTCGAGGGGCTGACGGATGTGCAACAGGAGGCCCTTTTGGCGGCCGCCGCCAAGGCCGAAGCCTACTATCTCGAAGAAGCTAAGAAACAGGATGCAGCTTCCGTAGAGGTGTTCCAAGACGCAGGCGTTGAGATTGCTCAGATGACGGCAGAGGACTTCGCCGCATGGCAGGATTTGGCGCAAGAGACCTCCTACAAGGCTTTCGTGGACAGTGTGCCGGATGGTCAGGAGCTGCTCGACATGGCGCTTGCTGTCGAGTGACGAAGTCCTGGGTGGGGCGCCGTGCCCCGCCCACCCTTCACGTTTTCTCAGGATGAACCATCATGGACACCGCAACCAACGCACCCCCAAGGCCCGCCCGCGGGATGCTCAACACCATTGGCTGGGTGTCTGAGATTTCCGGCTGGCTCGCTGCCGCAATGATCCTGGGCGCTGTCATGCTGACCTGTCAGATGATCTTTGTGCGCTTCGTACTGAATGCCTCGACCGTCTGGCAGACCGAAGTGGTGGTCTATCTGATGGTGGGCGCCACCCTGCTCGGGCTGGCCTTTGTTCAGAAGCACAAAGGACATGTCAATGTCGATTTGCTACCGCTCTGGCTCGGCCCGAAATCAGCGCGCATTCTGTCGATCGTCACGCAGGTAGCGGCGCTTGGCGTGATCACCCTCTGCCTGATCTACGGTTTTGAGTTCTGGCATCTGGCCCAGTCCCGTGGCTGGACGTCAGACACCGTGACGGCGGTGCCGCTTTGGATCCCCTATCTCGCGCTGCCTGTCGGCCTTGGCCTTCTGGCGCTGCAGATCTTTGCCGATCTCATAGAGACCTGCCTCACCCCTGCAAGCGAAGGGCCCTGACCCATGGACCCGCTCATCCTCGGCTCCCTCATCGGCATTGTTACCATCTTCGTGCTGTTTTCCGGCATCTCCGTGGCGATCGGCCTTCTGCTCGTCTCTGCCAGCTTTCTGTTTATTTTCGATGGGCTGCGGTCGCTGGAACTGATGCCCGAAATCCTCTTCGGCAAGCTCGACAGTTTCGCGCTGCTCTCCATTCCGATGTTTATCATCATGGGGGCTTCCATCGCATCGACCCGCGCGGGCGCTGATCTTTACGAGGCGCTGGAACGATGGCTGACGCGCGTGCCCGGAGGTCTGGTGATTTCCAACCTCGGGGCCTGTGCGCTCTTTGCCGCCATGTCTGGATCATCGCCTGCCACCTGTGCCGCGATAGGCAAGATGGGCATTCCGGAGATGCGCAAGCGCGGTTATCCCGAAGGCATCGCAACCGGCTCTATCGCGGCGGGAGGAACACTGGGCATCCTGATCCCTCCATCCATCACGATGATCGTCTATGGCATTGCCACCGAGACTTCGATCGGGCGGCTGTTCCTCGCGGGTGTGGTGCCGGGCCTCATGCTCGTGAGCCTCTTTATGGCCTGGTCGATCTATGCCACCTGGGCCGCAGGCGGGCGCAGCAGTCTTGCACGGGTGTCTTACACTTGGCGCGAGCGGGTCGAGATCATGCCCCGCGTCCTGCCGTTCGTCGCGATCATCATCGGCGTGCTCTACGCGATGTATGGCGGCGTCGCGACACCGTCGGAGACCGCCGCCGTCGGTGCGCTCCTCTGCCTGATCGTCGCGATGATCATTTACAAACTGACCAGCCCGTCCGCGCTCTGGTCCGTCCTCCGCGACAGCACCAAGGAAAGCGTGATGATCCTGTTCATCATCGCCGCAGCGGGGGTGTTTTCCTACATGCTCTCCAGCCTCTTCATCACCCAATCCATCGCCGCGTGGATCAGCGATCTGGAGGTGAACCGCTGGGTGCTGATGGGGGCGATCAATGTGTTCCTCATTGTCGCGGGCTTTTTCCTGCCACCCGTCGCCGTGATCTTGATGACCGCGCCGATCCTCTTGCCCGTGATCGTCACCGCCGGCTTTGACCCGATCTGGTTTGCCGTGGTGCTGACCATCAACATGGAGATCGGGCTGATTTCCCCGCCCGTTGGCCTCAACCTCTACGTCATCAACGGCATCGCGCCGGATATCTCACTCAAGACGATCCTGATAGGTTCCCTGCCTTTCGCGGCCTGCATGCTCATTGCCATCGTCCTGCTTTGCCCGTTCCCCGGCTTTGCAACCTGGCTTCCCAATCTCGTCATGGGCCCCGCGCTCTGACCCGTCCGAACAGGAGAATTTTTCAAATGACTCAAGTCACCCCCTACCGCCGCGTCGGCCTCATCGTGCCAAGTTCCAACGTTACCATGGAGACCGAGATACCCGCGCTTTTGAAGGCGCGAGAGACGTTCCTGCCTGACCGCTTCACCTTCCATTCCTCGCGCATGCGGATGAAATCGGTGGTAAAGGAAGAGCTTGAAGCGATGGACGCAGACAGTGTGCGTTGCGCAACCGAACTATCCGATGCCGCCGTCGAGGTGCAGGCTTATGCGTGTCTCGTGGCCATCATGTCAATGGGTCTGGGCTATCACCGTGCTTCATCGGAAAAACTGCATAAAGCCACGGCCGACAACGGTTGCCCGACCCCGGCTCTCAATTCCGCAGGCGCGTTGGTCGACAGCCTGAAAGAAATGGGTTTCAAGAAGGTCGCCATAATCTGCCCATATATGAAGCCGCTGACCAAACTGGTGGTGGATTACATCGAAAACGAAGGCATCGAAGTGCATGATTTCATGGCACTCGAAATCCCCGACAATTTGGAGGTGGCCAATCAGGACCCGACAGCGCCCGCAGAGCTGTGGCGCAATCTTAGCCTCTCCGGTGTCGATGCGATTGTGGCCTCCGCTTGCGTACAAATGCCTTCGCTGCCCGCCATTGAGATGATCGAGCACGCGTCTGGCCTGCCGACCATGTCTGCGGCGGTGGCGACAACGCGAAAGATCTTGCAAAGCCTCGATCTTGACGCAGTTGCGCCGGGCGGTGGGGCGCTGCTTTCCGGCACGCCATCGGTGCAAGTGTCGAAATTGGCATAACGGTCGACCTGTAACGCCAAACCACTCACCAACCGAAAGGAACGAACACGCCTCGTAAACTGCTTCTATGCGCATCCCTAATCGTCTGTCTGGCCTCCCCACGCATGGGCAGATCAGTTCCAGCTGAAAAGAACGATGACCGCCAAAGGTCAGCAAATCGACAGCGACCATGTTTTCCAGGGCTTTGGCTGCGCAGTCGGCAACAGCACCCCCGATTTGGCATGGAGCGGTGCACCTGAGGACACGGAAAGCTTTGCCATCACCGTCTGTTATCCGGACGCGCCCAATGTCTCTGCTTCCTGCTTCTAGATCTCAGGCAAACTCCCCCGTTCCGATGGGCGGGACAGACTTCATAGATCTGCCTTTTTGTCTAAGCTGGAGTTCCTCACTCCTTGCCTTAGTCGATGGTTTCTGCGACCGCGAAACGCTGGAAAGCATATTGCAGTCCAACCACTGCGAGAAATCCAATCAATGTCAGTGTCAGCCAGCTGGCCAATCCAGCTACGGTCCATGTGACTGCCATCATTTTGAATGTAAGCAGCCCCACGGCACCGGATGCCGCCATACCAACGAAAATGAAAATCGTTTTCGCGATAAACTCGACAATTGAGCGACCAAGAAATTCGAAGTCTGCCCGGCCCATTGCAACAAGCTTTATCGGAAACAGAAGATGTACCGTGTTCTCGACGGCGTAGATGAGAAACGTCAAGGGAAGCGCAAAGGCCGCTAAAACGAGGGCAACTTCGGTCGTCACTTTGTCCTCAAAGACAAGTGCGCTGGCTATTATCGTCAAAGCAATGACATAGGCCACAAACACCTGAACCACGAGTTGACCGGCGCAAATGCGCCACGGTGCGATGGGCAGTGTCTTGTAGGTTTCCATCCGGCTGACGTCACCGCGAAAGTCGCAGACCAGATTGCGAGGCAGGATGAATGCGACGAAGACATAGATGATCATCAAGGTATGTGGCTCTCTGACCGGCGCACCGAGTGCCATGGAAACCGGCGCAATAGAGGCCGCGAGACCCATGAACACGAAGATGAGTTTGAACGAATTCCGCAATGCGTTGAGAACCTGCCGCCAGGCAATGGGCCCCAAGCCGCCTAAAATTGGCGCACGACGGATTGAGCGGACCTCGGTCCGCTCTGTCGCGAAGAAAGATCCGCCTTGTTTGATGCGCTCCCACCGGTTGCTGAGCCGGGCGTTTTCCGCGAGAGAGCGGTCAGTCGTACGCTCATCGAGGACGATGGCAGCGCGCAACAGAGCCGCATTGATGATGACCGCAATGAGCCCCCAAAGCGCAAGCTGTGACACCGATGCCGCCACGAAAAGTTCGGCAAACACGATGTAGGGTATCAAGATGATGGTCCCGATCAACGAGTGTCGAAAGTCGGACGCAAGGTCGAAAACACCACGGTCCGGTGTGGCCCATGTGTAAACCACGGCTACTGCCGCAATTGTGCCAAGCAAGGCAATTGCCGGCCATTTTATCTTGGCAAGCCTGCTGCCGTCGAGCGCATGCCCTGTCATACTGATGACGGCGCTGTTCAACTGAACGAAAACGAGCGTCAATAGCGAGGCGATAAAGACAGACAAGGCTGATCCAGATTGCGGCGGCGCAATCAGCGTGATGAACGCGCTGGTCAAGGCAACGCCAGCAACATAGGCGCCAAATTTATAGATGATCAGATCCCGTCGGCGGAACGGCCCTGTAAAAAGAAAATTGATTTCATTGGGCGAGAAATGAAACGTAGGTCCGGTCGTCATCATGACTGTAAGCAGCGACAGACCGAGCATGCTGAGCGGCATAAACGTCATGATCTGATCGCTGAATGCTTGCCGGTCCAGAGCCGAGAACCCAAAAACGCTCGCGCCCGAGGAACCGTTTGACGCGATCAGGAACCAAATGATCCCCCCGAAAGCGAGCGAGAATAGTAAACCGCGCACGCTTGCCAACTGGAGCAAGCGCTGGCGCAGACCGCCACGCAGTCGCAGGATAAGAAGTTGGCGAAGTGCAGGATCCATCTCTTAGGCCGCCGTCTTCTCTGTAGCTGTCTCTGAGGTCTGTTCCTGCGCTTGCGTGATGGAGAAATACACCTCTTCAAGGGCTGACGTGCTGTCGGTGTGGCCAACCTCACTCAGCAGGTCTTCCATCGTGCCAAATCGGCGGCATTCGCCAAGGTTCAGCACCATGATATGCGTGCACAGGTTCTCAAACAGGCTCAAAAGGTGCGAGCTGATGATAATGGCCGCGCCGGCCTGCGCGCGGTCGCGGATCGCTTGTTGAATGCCCCGGATACCTTGGGGATCGAGCCCCGTCAGGGGTTCATCGAACAAGATCACTTTTGGGTCGTGCAGAAAGGCACAGGCGATCGCCACCTTTTGGCGCATACCGCGCGACAAGTTATGGACGAGCGTATCGCGCTTATGTGTGAGTTCGAAGGACGCAAGCAGCGCTTCGGCATCCTTTTCAAAGTCTGCAAGCCGGTAAGCCGCCGCGGTGAACGCCAGGTGTTCCCAAACCGTCATGGTGTCAAAGAGCCGTGGATCGTCAGGAATATAGCCCAAGTTCGCTTTGGCTTCGATGGGCGCCTCTACAACGTCATGGCCAGCAACCAAGAGGTTCCCCGCGCTGGGCGGAATGATTCCGCACAATGTGCGCAAGGTCGTTGTCTTGCCCGCCCCATTCGGCCCTAGCAATCCAAGGATTTGGCCTGGTTCGACTGAAAAGCTCAGGTTCTTTACGGCCGTGAAGCCTTTGTACTGCTTGCTGAAGTTCGTGACTGTAATCATGTGATCATTGCTCAAAACTTTACGGTTGCCGCCTTAGCGGGCGGGCATTGTCCTCAACACCGCCCGCGCTGTTGGTGATTTGCACCGATTCATGGCAAATCTAAGTTCAAAACCGTTTTTCCTGGTGATTACTATGTCCGGATCAAGCCGAATGGCCCTTTCATTCTGCAGCGGCAGCGACGCCGATGAAGCCACCCGACTGGCGGTTCCAGAACCGGGCGTAGGTCCCATTCCGGGCGAGAAGATCGGTGTGGGTGCCTTGCTCGACGATATGGCCGTCTTCCATCACGATAATTCGGTCCAT
>CAKZYL010000238.1 GCA_937884705.1 uncultured Roseovarius sp.
CATCAAACGTCACGCGGCCATGCTTTTCGGTCAGCATCTTGGCCTTGGACTTGCCGAAGCCCATCGCACCGCCACCGCGGCCACCCTGCATGCGGTTCATAAAGTAGATCCACACGCCAATGAGCAGGACAAATGGCAGCAAAGAAATTAGGAAAGTTTGAAAACCTGACTGTTCCTGAGGCTGCGCGGTGACTGGAATGCCCTCTTGGATGAGCGCGGGCGTCAGTTCAGCGTCTTCGGGTTTGATGGTCGAGTAGTCTCGGCCATCGGTGCCACGGAAGCGAACGTTTTCGCCATCAAGCGTGACAGAGGACACCGCGCCATCTTGAACGGACTGCATGAAGTCAGAATACGCAACCCGTTCGTTTTGAAGGTTATTTCCAGATCCACTGAACAGGTTAAAGAGGGCCAGTATCAAAAGGAACAGGACCAGCCAGAATGCAATGTTGCGCGCGTTACCCAAGGAACGTCTCCTAAAAAAGTGGGAATAGCTTCCGCTATCATAAGCTCTTACAGGTATAAATAGCGATCATTGGTAGAGGTTCAATGCGCCATCAGTGTGGCGAAGTCGTCGCATGCGCGAGGCACCAGCGTTGCCGTCCACCCGTTTTCGAGGCCAGCGAGGGGCGCCGCAAGGAGCGTCTCACCTCGCCAGACCGCTGGAGTGGCGATCAAAGAGCGCGCGGGCAGCGCGACAAACGCGCGATCCGGGCAGTGGCGCAACCCCGCCTCGCCGAGGGCACGAACGCGATCATTTTCGCTGCTTGGGCCCGTGACCAACCAGCGGCCATCCCAAAGCGCGCCGGGCTCTGCCGAGCTGTCTGTCAGGGCGCCTGCTTCGCGTGTGATGCGAAGGGTGCCCTTGGTATGGCTGACGTCACAGCCTTGCAAGGTGGCATTGCGGCCTGCTTTGATATCCCGCAGCAGCGCGGTGAGGGCTGGCCCACGCGGAGGGTAGTCGGCGCCGGTGATCCAGTGCATCGAGGCAAGGATCAGACGGCGTGCCAGCTCATCTGGCAAGGCGTCAAACCCGGCCTCTTCGATGACGACATCCCCCAGCTCTATACGCGCAATCTGGCGGGCGGATTGCAGCATCGCGGTGTGAAGCGCATGGCGGGCCTCAGCAAGATGACCGGAGACGTCAGCAAGCGTTTCGATGGAGATGCCGAGGTCTGGCAGCGCGGCGCGGATGCGGCTGCGATCATAGGCGGGATCGCTGTTGGCAGCGTCCTCAACCCATGCAAGACCTTTGGCACGCAGATGATCGCGCAGGGCGTCACGGCCGCACGAAAGCAAGGGTCGGGCGAAGGTGATGCCATTTTGCGCCCAGGTCTTGCGCATCGCGGCCAGGCCATCGACCCCTGCCCCGCGCGCCAGACGCATCAGAAACGTCTCTGCCTGATCGTCCTGCGTGTGGCCGAGGGCAATGACGGAAATGGTCTTTGCCGCGGCCCATTCAGACATCAGCGCATAGCGCGCGCGGCGGGCTTGATCATGGAGGTTGCCAGTGCTGTCTGTGCGCGCCCAATGCAGCGTGTCATGGGGCACATCCCACGCGCTGCAGAGCTGCGCGACGCCGTCGGCTTCCGCGGCCGCCTCGGCCCGCAGTCCATGGTTCACGGTGACGGCAGAGACCTCTGGGCCGTCTGAGGCGCGCCATTTGCAAAGGAGGGAGAGCAAGGCCAGGGAGTCACTGCCTCCAGATACGGCGACAGCGATGTGATCGGGTGTTTTTTCGGCGAAGAAACCGCGCAGGGCGGCGTGTAGCGGATCAGTGGGCGGCGTCACGCGATATCACGGACAGCTCAGGCGCGCCCGCTCTGCTTCCGCATCTGCGGCAGCCAGACCACCGGGGAAGCGCACGCTGACCTCAGATAGGGTCACGCAGGCCTCATCCACTTGCCCGATACGGCCCAGCGACCGGCCCAAGAGAAAGAGCGCCTCGGGCGCCTTTGCGCCGTTGGGATCCGCGCTAAAGGCATCGAGATACGTGCGCGCGGCTTGGGTATTTTCGCCTGCGCCTTCGAGCGCCGCACCCCGCAGGATGCGCGCATCGGTGGTCAACGGGCTTCCGGGATAGGCATTGAGAAACGCCTCGAACTGGGTGGACGCACCGGCAAAATCTCCTTGGTCGAGGGCGGCCACGGCGCTGTCGAAATCGTCTTGTTCGACCATGGCGAGCTGAACACCTTCACCGTCAGAGCCGCTGGGCTCTGTTTGCGGCTCGGGCGTGGCCACGCCGGGCGTTGTCGGCTCCACACCACCCAGGGTCGTGCCCTGGCCAAGCGCTGCGATATCGCAATCGGCTTCCAATTCGCAGAGGCGAAACTCCAGATCGCCGATCTGATTGGTGCCGTCGCTGACAACGCGGTCAATGCGGAATTGCAGCTGTTCGGTCAGCGCGGTGAGACGGATCATCTCTTCTTCGATGGCGTTGACGCGATCAATGGTGGATCCACCCACAGATTGCGTAGACACGCCGCCTGTGGTGCTCAACTCACGTTTGAGCTGCTGGATCTCAACGAAGAGCACAGAAAGCTCTTGCCGGATATCGGCCAGTGTTTGGTCGCGGTCTTGCGCCTGCGCGCCAGTGGCGCTTGTCGTGATCAACGCCAGAAAAATGACCGCACTGAGGACCCTTACCATGATCTTCGCCTCGTCAGCTTACTGGCCCGGCAGAGACCACTGTGACCGCGCGGCGGTTTTTGGCGTAGCAGGCTTCTTCGCTGCAGATCTCAATGGGGCGTTCCTTGCCAAAAGACACAATGCGCAGCCGCGTTTCGGCCACTCCTCGGCTAACGAGATATTCCTGCACCGCGTTGGCGCGGCGGCCACCCAAGGCGAGGTTGTAATCCCGTGTGCCCTGCTCGTCGGCATGTCCTTCGATCAACGCGTTGAATTCGGTGTTGGTATTGAGCCAATCGGCCTGGCCATCCAGAATGGCACGGCCTTCCGTCGTTAAGGTCGATTGATCAACCACAAACAACACGCGATCCCCAACAGTTTGCTGAAAATAGGCGGGGGATCGCGGATCAGACACGTCGCCCGCGCCTGAAATCAGATCAGAGCCATCAGCGCCTCTGCCGAATAGGTTGCTGTTTGAACAGGCCGATACGATCAAAACCGTGCCGATCAACAGGAATTTATACAGTATATTCATGTGCTTGCCTCATGCATTTTTATGCGCTGCCAATGTTCACCTTGGTCTGCGCACGCCTTAGCACATATTGCCGGCTTTGGGAACGGATCGATTGCGCCGATCCGTTATTCTTGCAATGGCGACCAGGCGGGATCGGACGCGCCGGTGCTCGTGGCCACCTGACGCAGGTTGCGGCCTGTAATGTCGACCGAATAGAGGTTCGAACTGCCTTGTTCGCCTTGGGTTTCGCGGGTGAACATGATCACGCGGCCATTGGGCGCCCAGGTGGGGCCTTCATCCAGGAAGGAGGCTGTCAGCAGGCGTTCCTCGCTGCCGTCGGTGCGCATCACACCAATGTGAAAACGGCCTTTGGACTGTTTGGTGAAGGCGATGAGATCGCCGCGTGGCGACCAGACGGGCGTGCCATAGCGGCCCTGACCAAAGCTGATGCGACGCGCTTCGCCGCCCGCCGCGGGCATGACGTAGATCTGGGGTGTGCCGGAGCGATCGCTTTCAAACACGATTTGGCCACCATCTGGGCTGAAGCTGGGGGCGGTCTCAATGGAGGGCGCGCTTGTGAGCCGGTCGCTGCGCCCGGTCCCGAGATCCATGCGGAAGAGATCGGTGTTTCCGCTCTGCGACAGGCTGTAGACAAGGCTGCGGCCATCAGGCGCAAAGCGCGGGGCAAAGCTCATGGTGCCTGCCTGGCTTTCCAGCGGACGACGGCGCGCGCTGCCCACCTCCAGTTCATAAATGCGCGGCTCGCCGGTCTCGTAGCTGGTGTAGAGCACCTTGTTGCCAAGTGGCGAAAAGCGCGGCGCGAGCACGAGCGCGTCGGCATCTGTCAGATAGGTCACATTCGCGCCGTCATAATCCATGATGGCGAGGCGTTTCTGGCGGCTGCCCTTGGGGCCGGTCTCGGACACGAAGACAACGCGGCTGTCGAAGTAGCCGCTTTCTCCCGTAAGACGGCTGTAGACTTGGTCGGCCACCTTATGGGCGATGCGCCGCCAGCCATCTGTGGTGCCGACAAGCTGCAGGCCCTGGCCCAGCTCTTGACCAGCAAAGACATCAAAAAGGCGGAAACGGACGGTCACGCGGCCGGTGGCATCGACATCCACTGCGCCAACGATCAGCGCCTGCGCATTGATCGCTTTCCAGTCGGAGAATTGCACGGGGCTCGCAAAGCTGGTGATGCGGCTGATATGGGCGGCATCGGGGATTTGGCGGAAAAGGCCGGTGCCGTTGAGATCAGAGGCAATGACGCGGGCGATGTTGGCCGAGAGCTCACTGGCGGCTGCGTTGCCGGGCACGAAGGACGGCACGGCATAGGGCAGCGGCTCGATCACGCCTTCGGTGATTTCAATCCTCAGAGGACCCTCTTGCGCGCGCAGGGGCGAGGCCAGCACGGCCACAGCAAGACATAGGCACATAAACAAACGTATCATCTGATCCTCATGTTTTCAGGATTGAACGTAATCTCAATATCCCGCCACTGGCCGTACTTCTCAACCGGTAATGGGAAGCCATTGGCCCCGCAGCGGATGATTGCACGCCGCGCGGCTTCAAAAGCTTGTGAGGCGGCCGCGCCGCTGCCACCCGAGGCGCTCAGCATGCGAATGGAGCCGGTATTGGGGCGACCGTCTTCCAGCATGGAGACCGCCACGATGACCGTGGTGTTGAGCGCATCTGTCGACAGGCTGCCCACGTTCCAGCATTGCTGCACGGCCACGCGCAGCGCGTCTTTTTCGCCCGAGGTAAGCGGCGGGCCAGAGGGCGCGGCCTGGCTGGTCTCATCCGTGCCACCCAAAGCGGCGGCGATGGCATCTTCCACCGCATCGTTGTCACTGTCTGCGGTCTGCGTCTCTTCCGCCTCGGCAGGCTCCGACGGCCGGGTTGGGCGCGCCTGGGGCCGCAATGAGCGTGCGGGAGCTGCGTCATCGGCCTCTGTCACAATGCGCTCAGAGGCGGCCTCTCGCGCGGTTTCTTCCTGGGCCTCCTCGACCTGCTCGGCAGTGTCGTCTTCTGTTGTGGCGGCTTGATCCACATCGTCAATAAGCACATCGGGTTCGGGCTGCGCGATGGTCTCAGGAGCGACACGCGGGGCGTCCTCGGGGCGGGCCTCATCGGCAATCTCGGGCACAAGGACAGCCACATCTTCCGACGGCGGCTGCAGCACTGGCGCCTCATCGCTCACCTCGGCCTCAACCGGGGCGGGTTGCACAACTTCCGGCGTGGCGTCCGGCTCGGATTGCGCGCTTTGCTCTGGTATGGCTTGCGCCACGTCTGTGTCGACGGTGGCGCTGAGATCTGGCGCCTGGCCAGCCTCCGGCGGTTCCGGCGTGTCAACATTGGCGACCGCCTCGGGTGAGGGCTCGGCCTCAAAGAGCGCAGCGTACTCTTCGGCGGAAATGGCGGTAACTTCGGTCACCTGAAACGGCAACGGATCGGCATTGAAGGTGCCGCCAAAGATCGCCACCGCCAAAAAGCCAACGTGACCCACGGCGGAGACCTTTTGTCCGGTGTCGAGCATCGCCCACATGGCACGTCAGCCGCCATCATCCAGGCGCGGGCCACCCGGCTCAGTCACAAGGCCGATATTGGGAAAGCCGCCGCGATTGAGCGCGCCCATGACTTCCATGACCTGCGCGTAAGGCACAGACCCATCGGCGCGCAGGAAAATGCGGTTGCTGTCGCGCTCAACGGCGATGGCGCTCAGGCGACCCACGAGTTCATCCCGCGCCACGGGCGTTTCCTGAATGGACACCTCTCCGGTCGCGGTCACCGTGACGGTCAGAGGTTCTTCGTCATCTCCCGAAAGGGAGTTGGCCGCGGTCTGGGGAAGCTCGACCTCAACGCCCACGGTCATCAGCGGGGCGGCCACCATGAAGATGATCAAAAGCACCAGCATAACGTCGACAAACGGCGTCACGTTGATCTCGGACATCGGGCGAGAGCGCCCCCTGCCCCGACGCCTGCGCCCGCCATCCGAGGATTTCTGAACGACACCCGCGCCCATGGATCAGCTGTCCAACTGGCGGCTGAGGATCGTCGAGAACTCATCGGCAAAGGCCTCATAGCCCGCCACGATGCGATCACTGTCGGCGCTGAGCTTGTTGTAAAAGATCACCGCCGGAATGGCTGCGAGCAAGCCCAGGGCCGTCGCCAACAATGCCTCCGCGATGCCGGGGGCCACCACGGCGATCGAGGTGTTTTGCTGCTCTGCGATCTCGATGAAACTGTTCATGATGCCCCAGACTGTGCCGAAAAGGCCAATGAAGGGCGCCGTGGAGCCGATGGTGGCCAAGACCGAGAGCCCGCTTTGCAAGCTCTCACTTTCCTTTACGATGGCCACATCCATCGAGCGATCGATCCGCGCGGTGGCCCCGGCGATCATCCCACCGTCATTGCGATGCGAGCGCCGCCATTCTGTCATCCCGGCGGCAAACACGCGCTCTGACTGGCCGGGCGGTTCCGGGCCTATGACCTCAAAGAGTTCATCCAGCGGTTCACCGGACCAAAAGCGTTCATCAAAGCTTTCGGCCTCTACTCGCGCGCGGCGGTAGATGATGATTTTCTGAATGATGATCGACCATCCCCAAAAGGATGCGATGATCAGCATCCACATGACGATTTTGACGGTGATCGTGGCGCGGGCATAAAGCCCCCACAATGAAAAATCGCCCCCATGTGCCAGGGCCAGCGCTTCTGCTTCCATGAGCTTGCTCTAACTTGCCTATCTCTTGCCCAAAGGTCTTGTGTCCGACCTGATTTCGTCGAACTTACCTGAATTGACGGCAGAACACCATCACAACAGTGTTGGGTTTCGCGTTTCCGACCGGTTTGGCAAAGACCCGCCCGTCACGGCATTGCGAATGGGCAAGACATACGCCGCAAGATCGCTAAACTTGCGGCTGATTTGAGGCCCCGAATGAGACACGCCGCAATGACCCAGAACCGTGCCACGCTGTACATGATCTATGGGAAAATAGCTGCGGGCAAATCCACGCTCGCGGCCGAGCTGGCCCGCAAGGAGCAAACCGTTTTGATCGCACTCGACGACTGGCTGGGCGCGCTTTTTGGCGATCAGATGTCGACCGGTAAGGACTACATGCATTTCTCCAAGAAGCTGGAGAGTGTCATGGGGCCGCATATCATCAAGCTGTTACAGGCTGGGACGTCGGTCGTTTTAGACTATCCGGCCAATACCGTGGAACAACGTGCGCATATGCGCGGACTGTTTGAGACCGCAGGGGCCGCGCACGAACTCCACGTCCTGAATGTGCCCGATGAGGTATGTCTGGCGCGCTTGAAGGCCCGGAACCAAGACGGCGCCCATCCGTTTGCGCCGACAGAGGCGCAGTTTCATGCCTTCTCGAAGCACCTGGTTCCGCCCATGGAGGACGAAGGTTTCCAACTGGTCCTGCACAGCTCCTAAAGCGCGCCGTCCAGCCAGCCGACCTTGAGGCGGGCCGCTTGCAGCGCGTCGTCTGCGCTCGAGAACTGTTCCTCGCTGTGATAGCCGATGGGATACCACCCGCGCGGGTCTTCGGGATCGCGGCGATACTCCTCAAATCCAAAACTGCCATCCGGCCTTTGAAAGAGATCCACGCAGAGGCCCTCTCCCACCTGATTGATCGACCGGATCACCTTGTTGACATGGGCCATGGGTTACGCCTTTTTTCGCAAGGCATGAACCGCTAACACCGCGCGCCCAATCATTCCGCAAGTTGACGGATCTGATCTGGCAGCCGCGTCGGACGGCCCTCGAGCGTCATGCAAGCCGCCGTGACCTGAGCCGCAAAGAGGCGTTCATCGCCGCGCCACACCACCTGATCCATCACCAGCCGCGCGCCCGTCAAAGACGCCACACCTGTGCGCACCTCAAGATCCTCGCCGTAGCGCGCGGGTTTGATGAATTCCGCATCAATCCGGTGCACTGCGAAGACAACGCCGTCGTGGTCGCGCATAGCCAGCTGATCTATCCCCATCTCAGCCACCCAATCACTGCGCGCACGTTCGATAAACTTCAGAAAATTGGCGTGATAAACGATGCCGCCCATGTCGGTGTCTTCGTAGTAGACGCGTACGGCAAATCGATGGTCCATGGGCGACACTCTAGCGAGGAGGATGCGAGAACGAAACCATGTGAGCACCCGTTTTACATGCGCCTTCGCAAAGCTTCGCCCATGCTTGAGAGTTTTAGTGTGGAATTGTCGAAACCCGTGTTAACCATTCGGCATAGACGCGCAGGACGTGACCTGCGCGCAACAACAAGGGACACGAATACTATGCTATCTGAATTCAAGGATTTCATTGCACGCGGCAATGTCATGGACATGGCTGTGGGCATCATCATCGGCGCGGCATTCACCGCGATTGTCGGCTCTTTGGTGAGTGATCTGGTGAACCCGATCATCAGCCTTTTCACCGCCGGGCTGGATTTCTCCGGGCTCTTTATCATTCTGGGAGAGGGTGAGTTCGCCTCACTGGAAACCGCCGAAGAGTCGGGCGCGGCTGTCTTTGCCTATGGGCGTTTCATCATGGCCGTGATCAATTTTCTGATCATCGCATGGGTGGTCTTCGTCTTGGTCAAAGCCGTCAACCGCATGAAGCCCGCCGAGGAAGAGCCGGAGGCCGAAGAAGAAGATCCAGGCCCCACCGAGATTGATCTTCTCATGGAAATCCGCGACGCCCTCAAAAAGTAAGGGGCAACAGGGCCCCAACACGGGGCCCCGTTCAATTTGGCAGGATGCGCGCCGCGAGCCTCAGCGCATGGGAATTGTCATGGGCCACGGCGGGCATCACCGGATCATAGCTTGCCCGGATAACAGCGGCGATATCCGGGCGCAGGATGATCCTATCGCCGCCGGGCACCTGAGCAAGTGCCGAGGCGTGGTGAAACGCCATATCCGACCAAAGGACAATGGTTTGCACCACCTGACTGAGGGCAAGGGTCTCTGCCGGGATCTGTGACAGCTCTTCATCCATGCGCATAAAGACGAAGGCCGCTTTGATCGCATCAGCCTCGTCAAACCGGAAGAACCGGTACTGGTTGGCCCCCACCTCCTGCAGCCGCGGGATGAGATCGCGCAGATCAGGCACCAGACGATCCAGATCCGGCACGGCCAGAAGCTCCTCCCAATCGCGGAAGAAAAAGAACATCAAATTGACACCGAGCTCGGGGTCGGTCTCAGCCATGCTGTGCCCGGCCAGTTCCACAACCGCCTCCACCGCGCCTTTGACAATAGAGAGTGTCTTGTCATCCACCCCGAACACGACCGGGACGATGGGCCGCCCCCACCTGGCAAAAAGATATTCGCCGCTTTCGCGCGTAAAAAGCGCCTCGATCTGTTCGGCTGTCACTGTCGCTGTCATGAGGGTCGACCTAACACAGCCTTTCGCGTGAACAAGGCCCAGCCCATGCTAAAACACGCCTGTCTGTTCTGGCCAAAAACATCCCCGCCGGAGGCATAGACTCATTTTCCAAAGAGATCGCTCTGGCCCGGGCTGGTGGGCGCGGGCCGACCCAGATGTGTCCAGGCCCGCTGCGCCAGCATGCGGCCCCGCGGGGTACGTTGGATCAGGCCCTGTTGCAGCAGGTAAGGCTCGATCACCTCTTCCAGCGCATCGCGGCTTTCGCTGAGGGCGGCCGCCAGGGTTTCGATGCCAACCGGGCCGCCCTGATAGGCATCTGCAATCAGATGCAGGTAGCGTCGGTCTGCCCCGTCGAGGCCCAGCCCGTCCACGCCGAGCCGCGTCAGCGCCCCATCGGCCAGAGACCGTGAAATGCGCCCGTCACCTTCGACCACGGCGAAATCCACGACCCGACGCAAAAGCCGGCCCGCAATCCGTGGTGTGCCGCGAGAGCGGCGGGCGATCTCACGCGCGCCTTCGGGATCCGTGGGGATCTGCAACAGCGCTGCATTGCGGGTGACGATCTCGTGCAGCTCGTCTTCGGTGTAAAATTGCAGCCGCGTGGGAATGCCGAACCGGTCGCGCAAGGGCGTTGTCAGCAGGCCAAGGCGCGTTGTAGCACCGACCAGCGTGAACGGTTGAAGCTCGATGCGCACGGTGCGGGCCGCGGGGCCTTCGCCGATGACGAGATCCAGCTCGAAATCCTCCATCGCAGGATAGAGCACTTCCTCCACTGCGGGGTTCAGACGGTGGATTTCGTCAATGAAGAGGACGTCATTGGCCTCCAGATTGGTCAGGATCGCGGCCAGATCCCCGGCCTTGGCCAATACGGGGCCCGACGTCATGCGAAACCCCACGCCCAGCTCTTTGGACATAATCTGCGCAAGCGTCGTCTTGCCCAGGCCCGGCGGGCCATGAAAGAGCGTGTGATCCATGGCCTCGCCCCGCTTCCGGGCGGAGGTGATGAAGACGCGCAGGTTGGCTTTGGCCTCGGACTGACCGATGAAATCCGCAAGCGCTTGGGGGCGCAGACTGCGTTCGTGATCCTCGGGCAAAGGATCGGGGCGCAGGGTGGGATCAGGTTCGGTCATACCCATGCCCTAGCCCGCAGGTGCCAAGAGGCGCAAGGCGCGACGGATGAGATCACTTGTCTCGGCATCGGGTGCGTCACCTGCGGCTTGAGCCACGGCGCCCGCCGCTTCGCCGGGCGCATAGCCGAGATTTGTAAGCGCTGAGAGGGCCTCGGCCTGGGTGTTTGGCGATGAATTAGGAGCGCTGATCGAGACGGGTGCGGCGCTTTCCACCACGTCGATCACCTCATCCATACCAGACGCGAGTGGCGCCGTTTGCGAGGCCGTGTTCGCCATGGCCATCACTTGGGGCGCTTTGTCCTTGAGCTCATTGACAACGCGCTGTGCCGTTTTGGGTCCGACACCTTTGGCGGCTTTAACAGAGTTCCAATCCCCCAGGGCAATCGCACGGCCGACGCCGTCTGGACCCAAGGCACCGAGGATCGCCAGCGACGCCTTTGCGCCGATACCTTGCACGCTCATCAGCAGCCGGTGCCACTCTTTTTCTTGCAGCGTCGTGAAGCCGAAAAGCTGCATCAAGTCATCGCGAACCAGAAGATCTGTGTAGAGCGCCACATGCTCACCAACACCGGGCAGCGCCTGCAAGGTGCGATCAGAGCAATAGACCAGATATCCCACACCCCCGACATCGATGAGAACGTGATCATCGGCGCGGTAATCAATGCGCCCGGCCAGCCGCCCAATCATGCCCGCAGCCTTCTGACAGTTTCGGCCGCGCGCCCATGATGGGCGTGGCAGATAGCGATGGCCAGCGCGTCCGTGGCATCCGGGCCATTGAGCGCAACACCGGGCAACTGCACGCGGACCATATGGGCCACCTGCATTTTGTCGGCATGCCCAACGCCCACCACCGTTTTTTTTATCTTGTTGGGCGCATACTCTCCGATCTCAAGGCCAAACTGCGCGGGCACCAGCATGGCAATGCCGCGCGCCTGGCCCAGTTTCAGCGTGCCAACGCCGTCTTTATTGACGAAAGTCTGCTCTACAGCGGCCATGGTCGGCGCGTACTTCGAGACCACCTCGGTCAACTGCCCATGGAGCGACAGCAGCCGATCAGACAGGGCATCGCCTTGCGACACGCACACCCCGTTCGCCACATGGCGCAGACGGCTTCCATCCACGTCAATCACGCCCCAACCAAGGTTTCGCAGCCCTGGATCAATTCCCAATATGCGCATAAAGCACTGCCCGTTAATCGGTTTTGCGCATGGGTAGCACGAAACAGGAACATTCGCCAAGCGTCTTTGGCGTGCGGGCCCGCGGGCAGGGTCTATCTGGTGCGCAAACCCGTGCCGATTTCACTGAGATTAATCGTTTATTAAAAACAGTTTAGATCAAAAATAAGCCTTGCAGTCATTGCATAGTGACTATGCAAAAACCCGGGTTGCTGCAGCGGCAGGCGACGCATATTTCACCTTTCACGAACGGACACAGCGGGCAAACCGCGACAACTTCAGGAAAGATACAATGACAGTTCTAGACCAAACCCGTTCGACACGTCCGGGCCACGGCACCGGTATTCTGTCGAACCTCATTGGCGCCATTTCCGCATGGAATGACGCGCGTCTCACCCGCAAGGCCCTGGCCCAGCTCAGCGATCGCGAGCTGGATGACATCGGTCTTGTGCGCGGCGATATCGACCGGATGAAATTCTAAAATCCGGCCCTCCCCAAACGGGAAAAAGCCCCGCCTGTGACAAACACAGGCGGGGCTTTTTGATTGGAGGGAATGAAATTGATTTTAAGGCAAGCGACCTTGTAAGAGATTTGCAAGAAACTGAGAAAGAATATCCGGCGCCATCAAAAAGGCAGCTGCCTGTTCGTAGAGCGTACCAACCGTAAGACCATTTACAGATGCAACGTAATCCACCGCGCCGAACCACGCGATCGCGCAGCCTTTGAAGAGGAAGAAGGAGGCGACAAGGAGCAAAAAACCGGAGAGAGAAATGCTTGGTGCTGCCTGCCGGGCCGGCACGATGACCACGTCATCGACGCGTGCCCGAGACAAGGTGTGGAGGGACTGCAGGTTACCATCTTCACCGATGCGGCGCAGAGCTTTTGCGCGACGTTTCAAATGTGATGGCTTTACCATAAACAGCACCTAGTAACTCTTTGTCGCCCCCGAAACTCATAGAAAAAGCTAGTTTTGAATTGTGGCAAAACTTGGGCGCGCGCCGCAATTTCGGCAAGTTCTGAACGATTTTAGGCGTTTCTTTGAAGGATTGTCGTCGTCCATTCTCCAATCTCTTGCCGCTGGGTAAGAGTGTTTCCTTCCTGGCAATAAACACGCACGACATCGTCGGCTTGCTCGTTCAGGATGCCTGACAGAACCACAAAACCGTGAGGTTTCAGGCTTTGGGTGATTCCCGGGGCCAGCGCAATCAGCGGAGCTTTGAGGATGTTGGCAAAGATCAGGCCAAAGGGTGCCTTGGCTTTGATCTTGGGGTGATCGAGCCCCGCGGCCTCAAGGCAATCAACTTTGCCGCCCATGCCATTCGCGGCCAGATTGGCCCGGGCAACATCCACCGCCACCGCATCAATGTCACTGGCCAAAATATCCGCCTCCATGAAATGCGCAGCCGCCATGGCGAGCACCGCCGTGCCGCAGCCCAGATCGAGCACCGGGCCGTCAAGACGACCTGTGGCCAGCAAGTGATCGAGCGCCAGCAGACAGCCCTGCGTGGTGCCATGATGGCCGGTGCCGAAGGCCATAGAGGCCTCAATCAGCAACGGGACGACGTTGTCGGGCACCTTGTCTGCGTCATGGCTGCCATAGACGAAGAAGCGGCCAGCCTCGACCGGGGTGAGTTCGCGGCGGACTTTGGCGACCCAGTCTTCATCTGGCAGCTCGGAGACAACGAAGGATTTGGCACCATACATGGCCGACAGGAGAGCGAGACCGGCCGCATCCGGCGCCGCTTGAAAGTATGCACCGACCTCCCACGTTCCTGAGCCGTCTTCGATCTCAAAGGTCCCGACGCCCGTAGGCTCTGGATCCATGCGTTCGAGAGCTTCGGCAAGGGCTTCGGCGGACGCTTGGCTGGGCAGCGTGGTCAAGGCGGTGAAGGTGGGCATGCTTACTCGGCAGGGGCCGGGCTGAACCGGCTGAAGATGGTTTCGTGCCCGGGCTCAGGATGGCGGGGGATCAAAAGTGCGAGCAGGAAAGAACAGGTGGCCATACCCGCCGCTAGGAAGAACACCGCGCCGGGTGAGATCAGCCAGAGATATCCCAAGCCGGCAGGCAGGAAGACCGCCGCGATGTGATTGATTGTGAAGGCGACGGCGGCTGTGGGCGCGATGTCGGCGGGATCGGCAATCTTTTGGAAATAGGTTTTGAGTGCGAGCGCCAGGGCAAAGAGCAGGTGATCGACCACATAGAGCGTGGCGGCCAGCAGAACGCCCCAGCCGAAATAGTAGATGCCGCCGTAAAGCAAGAAGACGATGGCGAGGCCTGCATACTCAAAAAGCAGCGTGGCGCGTTCGCCGAAGCGGTGCACGGCCCGGCCCATGAAGGGACCGCAGACCATATTGGCCACCAGGTTGATCAGATAGAGCGCCGTGACCTCATGCACTTCAAAACCGAACTTTTCGACCATCATGAAGCCTGCAAAGACCACGAAGATCTGGCGCCGCGCGCCGGCCATGAATTGCAGCAGGTAGTAGAGCCAGTAGCGGCGGCGCAGGATCATCTTTTTGACCTGCGGCGTTGGGGCCTCGAATTGCGGGTAGGCGAAGAAGCAGAAGAGCGCGATGGCCACGCAGACGCCGCCTGCGATCATGTAGACGGTGTTGTAGCTGAGGTTAAACGTGTCCCATGTCAGCACGATGAGACCGTAGGACAGAAGTGCTGCGGCAGAGCTCCCGGCGACCATCCAGCCCAGCACCTGGGGCGCGCGATCCTTGGGGATCCATTGCAGCTGCAGCGATTGATTGACTGTCTCGTAGTAGTGAAAGCCGATCGAGCTGAGCATGGTGATCATCAGGATGCCGCCCATGCTCGGGAACCAGGCGGTCACGGCCGTCGCCACACCCAACAACACAAGCGAGACGATGGCCAGCACCTGTTCGCGGACGAAAATGATGATGGCGATCACGCCGATGGCCAGAAAACCGGGGATTTCGCGGACGGTGTGGAGCCAGCCGATGTCGGAGCCGTCAAAACTCGCGACTTCAATCACGAAGTTGTTGAGCAGCGCAGACCATGTGGAAAAGGCAATGGGCATCGCCGCCGCCATCAGGAAGAGCAGCGTGACGGGCCTGCGCCAGAGAGGGAGGTGGCGCGCGTCTTGGAGGGCGACGTTTTGCATGAGTGTGGTCTACGCTTTTTGCATGGGATTGGCGAGTGCGGTGGCGAACGGAGACCTGTGCGAAGTTACGTAATCGGAGTGCCAGAGAGCGTGGTCGTCAGGCCGTGGTGTGGCGACCCTGAGTTTCGGTCGGCAGCACTTTGTTATTCCATCTCGCTGAACATATGAACGGCGCTCCGCAATTGGGTTTTCGCCAGTCCCCGGGACGGCCCCCTCTCGGCGATTGCCAGCAATCGCCTGCCGGTCAAGGGACGAACGCGCGGCGGCTTGCAGCCTCGATTCCGCGCGGGATGACATCGCGTTTAGAAAAAGCTTTGGGGGTCAATGTCGATGCTCAAGCGGAAGTTGGAGGAGCCTCTGACCGGGGCGATCCAGCGCGCCAAGGCGGGTTGCAGGGCGACCCCCTTGGGCGCTTTGACCAACAGGCGCACACGGTGGCGGCCTCGGATCCGTGCGATCGGCGCGGGCGCGGGGCCAAAGACCTGGGCACCTGCATCACGCAGAGCCTGATCGTTGCGTGCAAGCTGGCCTCCGATGTCGAAGGCCTCCTGCATATCCGTGGAGGAGAGCAGGATCCCCGCCATGCGGCCAAAAGGTGGCACACCTGCGGCTTCGCGTTCGCGGGCCTCGGCAGCCCAGAACCCCTCTTCGTCACCTGAGAGGATCGCGCGAATGACGGGGTGCTCGGGTTGAAAGGTTTGCATCAAGGCAAGCCCCGGTTTGTCCGCCCGCCCTGCCCGGCCAGACACCTGGCGCATCAGCTGAAACGTGCGCTCGGCCGCTCGCAGATCCGAGCCTTGCAGGCCAAGATCGGCATCAATCACGCCCACCAGCGTAAGGTTAGGGAAATTGTGTCCTTTGGCAACCAACTGCGTGCCGATAATGATGTCCGCCGCACCCTCCGCGATCTGCACAATCTGGTCTTTGAGCGCGCGGGTCGAGGTGAAGAGATCGGAACTGAGCGTGGCAATGCGCGCGTCAGGAAAGAGCGCGCGGGCCTCCTCTTCCATCCGTTCAACACCGGGGCCGACGGCGGCCAGCTTCCCCTCGACACCGCAGGAAGGACAAACGGTCGGCATCGGCGCGGTTTCCCCGCATTGGTGACACATCAGGCGTTTGAGAAACCGGTGTTCCACCATGCGCGCATCGCAGTGATCGCACCCGATCTGGTGGCCGCAGGCGCGGCAGATGGTGACGGGCGCGTAGCCACGACGATTGAGAAAAAGGAGCGCCTGTTCGCCTGCCTCAATGCGGGCGGTGACGGCCGATTGCAAGGTGGGGGAAATCCAGCGGGAGCTGGGCAGTTTCTCAAGCCGCATATCGATGGCGCGCATGTCGGGCAGCACGGCCTCGCCAAAGCGGGACGTCAGATCAAGGCGGGTGTATTTGCCGGCCTCGGCATTGGTCCAGCTCTCAAGGCTCGGCGTGGCGGAAGCCAGCACCACCTGGGCGCTGCAAAGGCTTGCGCGCAGCACGGCCATATCGCGGGCGTTATAGAGCACGCCGTCTTCCTGTTTATAGGAGGTGTCATGTTCTTCATCGACGACGATGAGGCCCAGATCCTGAAACGGCAGAAAGAGCGCCGAGCGGGCGCCCACCACGACCTGACAGGCGCCTTGCGCGGTCATTTTCCAGATCCGGCGGCGCTCGGTCATCGTGACCCCGGAATGCCATTCCGCCGGGCGCGCGCCAAAGCGGGCCTCCATGCGGGAAATGAACTCGGCCGTGAGCGCGATCTCAGGCAGCAGGATGAGCGCCTGACGGTTTTGGCGCAGGGTCTCGGCGACGGCTTCCAGATAGACCTCGGTTTTGCCCGAGCCTGTGACGCCGCGCAGCAGGGTTGTGGCGTAGGTGCCAGCGCGAGCTGTTTGGCACAGATGGTGCGCGGCGGTGGCTTGGTCCTCGGTCAGGTCGCGGGTTTGGCCATCAGGATTGAGCCGGGGGAAAGCCGTGTCGCGCGGTGTGTCTTGTTCCAGAACGGCGTTTTGTTTCACCAGTCCCTTGACAACAGAGGAGGTCACGCCTGCCTGTTCGGCAAGCTCTTTGAGGGTGAAAGAAAGGCCTTCATAGTCGCGCAAGACAGACAAGACACGTTGACGCGCATCCGTCTGACGGTCCGGCGTGGCTGGGCCAAGGCGGTAGACCTTGCGCATGGAGGGCGGATCCGAGAGCCCCGGTGCACGGGTCGCCAAACGCAGCATCGCAGGCATCGGTGTCAGAGTGTAGTCACCCGCCCGGATCAGAAAACTGCGCAATTCCTCCCGCATGGGCGACGCATCGAGCACGCGCAGCACATAACGCACTTTGCTTTCATCATAACCGCCTTCTCCCGCTCCCCAGACGACACCCAACACTTTGCGCGGACCCAGAGGCACCTCGACAAACGCTCCAAGCGCGCAACCGCCTTCCGGGGCGCGATAATCAAGCGCACGCCCCAGCGGTTGGGTCGTCATAACCGCAATCAGCGCACCTTCATCAAAATAGCCGGGGGTGTCGGCCACGACTGTCATCCTCACAAGGGGTTTCGGCAAGCTCTCTCATGGGGTAAAGCGATTTAACAGAAACCAAAAGCAGGTTGGAGGTTTGGCCCGTGAAGTTTTTCGTTGATACCGCCGAAGTGGACGCCATCGCAGAGCTCAATGATCTGGGCATGGTGGATGGGGTCACGACAAACCCCTCCCTGATCATGAAATCCGGGCGCGACATCCTTGAGGTGACCAAAGAGATCACCGATCTGGTCGACGGGCCTGTCAGCGCCGAAGTTGTGGCCCTCAAGGCCGACGATATGATCGCGGAAGGCCGCAAACTTGCCAAGATCGCAGAGAATATCGCAGTTAAAGTTCCGCTGACATGGGACGGGCTGAAGGCCTGCAACGTGCTGACCAATGAAGGCAATATGGTCAATGTCACGCTCTGCTTTTCCGCCAATCAGGCGCTTTTGGCGGCCAAGGCCGGGGCCACATTCATCAGCCCCTTCATCGGGCGGCTCGATGATATCAACCTCGACGGCATGCAGCTCATCGCTGATATCCGTCAGATCTATGACAATTTCGAATATGAAACGGAGATCCTGGCGGCGTCGATCCGTTCGGTGAACCACGCGTTTGAAGCCGCGCGCATTGGCTCTGACGTGATGACGGCGCCGCCTGATGTCATCAAGAAGATGGCCGATCATCCGCTGACGGACAAAGGCTTGGACGCATTTTTGAAAGATTGGGAAAAAACAGGGCAGAAAATCTTGTGACACCGTGATATAGTCCGCGCCAGAAAAAGTAGAGGCCCCCATGAGTAGTAAGCCCGCCACGACCCCGGCCATTACAAATGTGATGCGCGAAAGAATTCTATCTGAACCCATGGTGATCCTGGAAGATCACGATTTGATGCGCGCTTTGATCTCCGCCAATGAGCGGGCCATGGGCGGCAACATCGTGGATCTGCGGGGCATCGCGATGGAACGGCTTGAGGCGCGGTTGGCCCGTCTGGAAGACACCCATCGCAACGTGATTGCTGCTGCCTATGAAAATCTCTCGGGCACCAATCAGGTGCATCGGGCCATCCTGCGGATGCTTGACCCGGCCGAGTTTGAGGATTTTCTCAAAGATATCGGCGGAGAAGTATCCACGATTTTGCGTGTTGATTGCGCCAAGTTGGTGCTCGAGACGGCGCAAAACCCGGATGATCCGGCGGTGCGCAAGATGGGCGATGTTCTCTCCTTGGCCGAACCTGGCTTCATTGATCGATATCTCGACAACGGCTACGGGTCGACGGCCACGCGCCAGGTCACCTTGCGACAGGTGCATGAGAGCGACGAGGACGTGTACGGAGAAGAGGCTGAGTTTATCCGCTCAGAGGCCTGTATCCGGCTGGATTTCGGCACGGGCCGACTGCCGGGCATGCTGGCGCTTGGTGCCGAGGACCCACATCAGTTCAGCCCGCAACAGGGCACTGATTTGCTAGGCTTTTTTGGCGGTGTGTTCGAACGCGCGATGCGACGCTGGCTCTCGTGATATCGGACGGTGCGCGCGACGCACTTTCGGGCTTTCTGGAGCATGCCCGGGCGCTGCGGGGCGCATCAGACAACACGATTGCAGCCTACAACCGGGACATCGCGACCTTTCTGAGCTTCATGAGCGTGCATCAGGGCGGCTCGCAAGGAGTGGCGGCGCTCGCGCGCGTCGGCACGCCAGAGATGCGCAGCTGGATGGCGTCTGAACGGTCAAGCGGGACCGGCGCGCGCTCTTTGGCGCGCAAGCTTTCGGCGGTGAAAAGCTTCTACCGGTGGCTCTCTGAACGCGAAGGGTTCGACGCAACGGCTGTTCTGTCCACCCGCGCGCCCAAGTTTCAGGCCAAGCTGCCACGCCCTCTTTCGGTGGATGCCGCCAAAGATGTGATTGATCTGATGGATGTGCAATCGGCCGAGCCGTGGATCAATGCCCGCGATCAGGCGGTTGTGACGTTGCTCTATGGCTGCGGACTGCGCATTTCGGAGGCACTCTCTCTGACCGGCGCGGATGTGCCTTTGGGGGAGACCCTGCGGATCATGGGCAAGGGCGGCAAAGAGCGCATCGTGCCGGTGATCGCCGCCGCACGAGAAGCGGTTGCGCTCTATACACGCACCGTGCCGTTTGAGCTTGCCCCTGACGCGGCTTTGTTCCGCGGGGCGAGGGGCGGCGCCTTGAACCCGCGCCAGGTTCAAAAGGTTGTGGCCTCCGTGCGGATGCAGCTTGGCCTGCCCGCCTCGGTCACGCCCCACGCCATGCGCCACAGCTTTGCCACCCATCTGTTGAACGCGGGCGGAGACTTGCGCGCGATCCAGGAGCTATTGGGTCATGCGTCCCTTTCGACCACTCAGGCCTACACTGCGGTCGACGCGGCGCGGCTGATGGAAGTCTACCGCAAAGCGCATCCCAAAGCCTGATTGAATCCCCCTCCGATTTGCGTCATGAACCCGTCATGACGCGCAACCTCAAGGCTTTGTCCGTTCACCTCTTCACGGCCACCGGAGCTGTTTTCGCCATGCTCGCCATGTTGGCGGCGGTGGATGAAAAATGGAGCCTGATGTTCTTGTGGCTGGTGGTGGCCTTCTTTGTCGATGGCATCGACGGGCCTCTGGCGCGCCACTACGAAGTGAAGCGATACGCCCCGCAATTCGATGGCAATCTTCTCGATATGATCATCGATTATCTGACATATATCTTCATCCCCGCCTTCGCGCTCTTCAAATCCGGGCTTTTGCCGGGGTGGACGGGCTGGGTGGCGATCATCATCATCACCTTCACCAGCGTGATGTATCTTGCGGACACGCGGATGAAGACAAAGGACAATTCCTTCTCCGGCTTTCCGGCCTGCTGGAACATGGTGGTGCTGGTGGCCTTTGCCATTGAGCCCAATTTCTGGATCACGCTGGTCTGGGTGACTGCACTGGCGATCACCATGTTTATTCCGTTCAAGTTCGTGCACCCGGTCAGAACGGAACGCTGGCGCGTGATCACGCTGCCGATGGCGCTCGCGTGGACATTCTTTGCAGGATGGGCAGCCTGGGTGGATTTCCACCCCGAAAGCTGGGCCCATTGGGGGCTGGTTGCGACGACGGCTTACCTGATGCTCGCCGGCATCGCGCAACAGATCATTCCCGAGCGAAGCCGCGAGGCGCGCCCGTAAGGGAGCGACGAGCAGCCCCTTAGATCAAGAGGCCCGCCGCCCCTTCATGGCGCAACAGCCAGACCTTGGTGTCGATCCCAACACCTCCGGAAAACCCGCCCAAAGATGTGGCGCCCAACACCCGGTGACATGGTATGATCACCGGTATCGGGTTGCCCCCGCAAGCCGCACCCACCGCTTGAGCGGGCAGGCCAACACGGGCGGCAATATCCCCATAAGTCAGCGTCTCCCCGAAAGGGATCGCGGCCATCTGCGCGCACACCTCTTTTTGCGCCTTCGACCCTTTCACTTCGAATGGCAGATCAAATTCTGTCAGGCGGCCATCAAAATAGGCCTCTAGCTGCACGCGTGCTTCCAGTAGCTCAGGCGTCTCCTGCGGATCGCGGGCGCGCCGCCAGGCCACGCCGGTGATCGCGCCCTCTTCGCTGATAACCGTGAGATCCCCCACCGGCGTCGAAAAGGACAGCTCCGCCATCGTCAACGCGTATTCAACAACACCGCCTCAACGCGGCGATTGGCATGACGGCCAGCCTCGGTGGTGTTGGGCGCAACGGGCGAGAGATACCCCATCCCCTCAGACGTGACCTGCGCCTCGGCCACCCCATGATCCTCAACCAACCGTTCCAACACGGACGCGGCCCGCGCGCGCGACAACGCAACATTGTCTTCCAGCGAGCCCACAGCATCCGTGTGCCCAACCAGCACGACCCTGCGCTCTGCATCCTGTTTCAAAAACGCCGCCAATTCCGACAGAGATGCGTATTGACCCTCCTCCAATGCAGAGGATCCCGTGGTAAAGACAAGGTCGGGCAAAACAACATGGCCTTGCGCCATCAGCGTCTCTGGAAGACTAAGACTGTCCCGCTCAGCACTTGGTTGCGGTGCAGGATCAGGCGACACATTTATGACCGGCGTGGGCACCGCAACAATGGGCGCGGTATCTGAGCCCACGACGACGATCTGGACATATCCGGCCTCACCCCCACGGCTGACCAAGGCAGAGACATATTGCGCGCCAGCTGCATCCGGGTTCTGCGCCGCGAGGAACCGAAAATCGAAGAGATCCACAAACATGTCCGGCGCCGGCAACACGTCAATGCCAAAGCGAAAATCAAAGCCCCCGCATTCAGGCGCCGTGCAATCCAGCAAAATCTCATAGCCCTGAGCCCGCATCTGCTCGCGGATGGCAGACAGAAGATCCAGTGTCGACAGCCCCGCATCGGTGATCCGCCAGGCCTGGCGCACCACCCTGCCCTCCAGCTCCTTGGCGGGCACGGCCCCGGCGGAAAAGGGGGCAACCGGCAAGAAATACGTGTCTGCGGCCCGGACCACCTCACGCGTGAGATCCGCCTCGCCCGGCAATTCGAGACCGAGCGCCGCCGCAGGTCCGGCGAGCACTGACACCATGATGCTCAATGCGGTGGCGCGCAGCCTCAACGGGCCTGCCCGTGGTATTCAGGATTGGGCTGCATGCCCGTGGCGCTTGAGATGCGATTGGACATGTTGAAAAAACCCACCACGCTAATGATGTCCCAGATGTCGCGATCTGAGAAACCATGATCGCGCAGCGTCTGGCGATCGGCCTCTTCGATTTCCGCGCTGGCCTTGGTCACCTTCTCGGCAAAGCGCAGCATTGCGTACTGACGCGGATCCAGATCGGCCACCCGCCAGTTCATCACCAGCGCCTCGCCCAGTTCAGGTGCGCCCGAAAGCGCCCGCACCGCCGCGCCATGGGCGACCTGACAGTACCAACAGCGATTGATCGACGAGACTACGACGGCGATCATCTCGCGTTCCAGCTTCGACAAACCGCTCGGCGCTAGCATCAGATCATTGTACATCGCCGTGAACGCGTTGAGCTTTTCTATGTCGAACGCATAGGCGGCCAGCACATTGGGCAGGATACCAAGTTTCTCGCGGCAGACGTCAAAGTACTTTTGCGTCTCCGGCGGCAGCGGATCGGCCATCGGCAAATCAAGGGCCGTGGGCTGGTCGGTCATGTTGGTCTCTCTCCCTAGAGCGTGCGGTAGTGATACTGTCCCACAACCTCCAGCCCGAGGGAAGCGTAGAGCGCGTTGGCCCCGGTATTGGCTTTGGTACACAGAACGGCCATGTGGGTGGCGCCCTCTTCGCGCGCCCAGCGGGCGGCATGGGTGGTCATCATCCGACCGACACCCAGCTTGCGCAGCGCCTCGGAAACCTCGACCGCGTGCACCATGGCGACGGTATCATGCAACGCCACAAAACCTGTGCCCGCGGGTGATTGCCCATGGCGGCCCAAGACAGACGTCTTGGCGCCAGTGGCCCTATGCATCACGGCGACACGGTCCGGCCCGATGTCGCCCGCTGCCCAGATGTCTTTCTGGATTTCCAGGGGTGGCCAGATCGTGAATACCAAGGCGTTGGGCGGCGGCGTTTGCGCCATCTGTTCCAACGTCCCGTAATAGAGGTTCACCGGGTCCACGATGCGATATCCCCGTGCCTCTAGCAGGGCATCGAGCCCCTCCTGGCCCACGCGGATCATGAAGAGCGGATCCTGCCCCATAGCGAGCATCGCGGCCTCGGCGGCGGGCAAATCCGCCTTCGTTACCTCCTCATCCGTGGTCGCGGCAGAGACGCGCTTGCCACCGCCCTGCCCATCCCGGAACGTCCACGGGCCCTGCGTATGCATCGCAGCGGCAGGCCAGGTCGCATCAATCGCGGCGTAAAGCGACGTGAGATCGTGGGTCATGATTGAAACGCAACTTCGAGTTTGGACATCGCTTCCGAGAGCCGCCCCTCATCAGAGCCGCGCATCACGATGTTGGCGCCAAAACGGCCGTCGCGAATGAATGGGTACGAACCCATGGAAAGCTCCGGATAAGCATTTGCCAGCTCACCGAGAGGCCCTGCGATATCGCCTTCTGGACGGAAGATCTCGACAGAGCGCGACATCACCGGCGCGCCGCCTGTCAGCTTGGGCAGAAGGCTTTGCAGCATGACCTGAAAGATCGCGGGCACCCCGGCCAAGACATGCACGTTCTCGATCGTGAAGCCCGGCGCGGTGCTGACCGGATTGTCGATCAGCGCGGCGCCATCAGGGATGCGGGCCATGCGCAGGCGCGCCTCGTTCAATTCTTGGCCCGATTTCTCGTAATGCGCCTCCAGAAGCGCGCGGGCATCGTCGCGCACCGAGATCGGCGTCTCAAACGCACGGGCTACGTTGTCGGCGGTGATGTCATCATGGGTGGGGCCAATGCCGCCGGAGGTGAAGACATGGGTATAGGCCCCGGAAAGCGCCTGCACCGCGGCCACAATCGCATCCGGGTCATCGGCCACCACGCGCACCTCCTGCAGGTCGATGCCGCGTTCCGTCAGCACACCGGCCAGATGATGCATATTTGCGTCCCTTGTCCGCCCGGACAGGATCTCATCGCCGATGACCAGCATGGCAGCGGTTGGATTGGACATGTGCTTCCCTTGCATGTTGAACGCCTTCTCGTATAGGCGGTCGGTCATGCGCTTTCAAACCCCTCTGGTGCCCGGCACACTGCTGCGCCGCTACAAACGCTTCTTTGCGGATGTGCGGCTGGATGACGGGCAAGAGGTAACCGCGCATTGTCCCAATACCGGGCCCATGACATCGATTTGCGATCCGGGATCGAGGGTGTGGCTCGAGCCCAATGACGATCCCAAGAAAAAGTTAAAATATGGCTGGCGGCTTTTGGAGAACGGTGGCGGGCATTTCACCGGTGTGGACACGAGCCTGCCCAACAAGATTGTGAAGGAAGCCTTACAGGGGCCGGGTATTCCCGGTTTGGAGCGCTATGACGCCATACTGCCCGAGCAGAAATACGGGACCAACAGTCGGATCGACTTCCTGCTGCGCGCCGAGGGGCGGAGAGATGCATATGTCGAGGTGAAATCCGTGACGCTCAATCGCGCCGCCGGCTTGGCGGAATTTCCCGACACGGTAACAACACGCGGGCAAAAACACCTTCAAGATCTGGGGGATATGGCCGATGCGGGGCACCGCGCCGTGATGCTTTACCTGGTGCAGCGGACAGATTGCACGCGTGTGAGCCTCGCGGAGGACTACGATCCAGCCTATGTCGCCGCATATCACGCGGCCAAGGCCAAGGGGCTTGAGGTCATCGCGCTTGGCTGTCGGATTGCGCCAGAGGGCATTACGACGGGCAGCGTTCTGGAGTTTGTTCTGTAAGGCCTGAGCACTGGTATCTCGGGCTGTGGTGGCCTACATAGCGTTTTTAACCAACTCGAACGCGACCCAGAGGCAAACGGCGTGCAGAACGAACACACAGGGCGGCTGACCCGCGATGGCATTCGCATCCATGAGCGCGGTGATTTCGCGGGCATGCACAAGGCAGGTGCGCTCGCCTCGCGCATTCTCGATGAACTTGCAGAGCATGTTTTCGTGGGCCAGACCACGGGCGAGATTGACCGTCTCATTGAAGAGAAAGTTGACGCGGCCGGGGCCGTTTCGGCGACGATCGGGTACAAAGGCTACAAGCACGCAAGCTGCATTTCGGTCAATCACGTCGTGTGTCACGGCATCCCCGGCGACAAGCGGCTGAAGGATGGCGATATCCTCAACATCGATGTGACGGTGATCGTGGATGGCTGGTTTGGCGATACCTCGCGGATGTATGTGGCGGGCCAGTTGAGCCGCAAGGCCGAGCGGCTGGTCCAAGTCACCCATGACAGCCTGATGAAGGGCATCGAGGCCGTGCGGCCCGGCAACACATTTGGCGATGTTGGCCACGCGATCCAATCCTATGTGGAGGCCGCGCGCATGTCTGTTGTCCGCGATTTCTGCGGGCACGGATTGGGCCGGGTGTTCCACTCACCACCCAACGTGTTGCATTACGGGCGGCCGGGTATGGGCCCCGCGCTCGAAGAGGGCATGTTCTTCACCATCGAGCCTATGGTCAATCTGGGCCGACCAGAGACGAAGGTATTGATGGATGACTGGACAGCTGTGACGCGGGACAAATCCCTGTCCGCGCAGTTTGAGCATTCCATTGGCGTGACATCGGACGGTTGCGAGATTTTCACGCTGTCTGAGGCCGGGCGTTTTCATCCGACATGGCGGTGATGAATTGATCTTCAGCGATTTGAGCAAGCCAGCCAGAACAGTTTTGCAATAACCCCGATAGGACGCGTTGATCGGACCATCGCCGAGCTATCTAACATCTGTTCGGGAGCACCTCATCATTCCCCCCCGCTGATCAATCTGGCCGCGCCCTGCATTTACAGTTTCACCAGGCGTTGCGCTGAAGTCGTGCCACTAAAACCGGCACACGATTGGCGTGACGGTGCGGCCTGCCCGCGCTCAGCGACGGCATGCCAGGGCTCGTCGATCATCGGACGATTGCCCGGCGACAGATCGGAAAAGACCAGACGGCGGCTGTGCGGAAGAACCCCTCCTCCAATCTGAAGGGAGTGACGGTTGTTGCTGGTCGACTAACGCACCACCAAATCGACGTCTGAATCCGAGAAACCAAAGTCGTCTACCATGTCTCGATGTGCTTCACTGCCGAGGAAGCTTGCAAGTACCTCATCGACCTGGTGCACGAGACCTGTATCGCTCAGGCCAAATGCGAACGAACCGAATGTAGGCGGCTTTTCTTCGTATGGGATTGTGACCATTGCCAACCCCCAGTGAGAGTGCAGTGCGATGAAACCATTGTGAGCGCGACCAACACTGGCATAGGCATCAACGCGACCTTCTTTCACGCTTTTGGCAGCTTCGGTGTAGGTTTCGAAAACAACGATCCGGTCCTCGCTCACGCCAAACTCAACTGCCGAGCGATGCTGAACCTGATCGCGAATAACAGCCAGCACAATGTCTGCATTTTCGGCGACCGACTTGTAACCGGTCAGGTTATGCGGATTTCCATTCTTTACAAGCAAGCCGTCAGAAAGCGCCCAGATCGGTCGGCTAAAGCGTGCATGCTCGCGCCGTTCATCCGTTCCAAACATTCCCGTTGTCATGTGCCAGCGACCATCGCCAAGCCCAGGTAGAAGCTCGGAAAACTCGGTCTCGACGGGTTCGAATTCTGCGATATCAAGCTCGCCAAATACGTACCGTGCGAGCTCAACATCGCATCCCGTGACGCGCCCGTCTGCGTCGATAAAGTTGAACGGCGGCTCGATTAGATAAGCGAACTTCCTTTAGCATCCTCGTCATCTATTGGGCCGTAGCTGGCGATCTTGATCGCAAGGACAGTTTCGCATTTTTCGAGCATTTTGCGCTTGGCCTTCAGTGTTTCGGCATGGTTCGCGAGGATTTGGCGTCGTTCAGCTATCCCTGCGTCACCTTCTTTCGCGAGAGCGGTGAAGCGCCGCATCTCTTTCAGTGACATGCCAGTTTCTCGAAGCCAGAAAAGTAGGGTTAGCCACTCGACATGGCGTGGCGTGAAGCGACGGTGGCCGTCCGCGCCACGTTCTATGCCGGGCAACATACCGGACTTTTCATAGAATCGGATTGTGTGGGCAGACAGCCCACACGCCACTGAAACTTCGGATATTTTCATCTTTGCGGGTGCTCCTCCAACCCTAGATAACGGATTAGAGCAACTCTAAGTCAAATCGCCAAAGCGACCTTTTAAACACCGCGCGGCATCGGTCACTCAGGGTTCCAGCCAGACATTTCCGAAATGAAACCACGCTTAGTTTAGGAAGCACCAGGTCATTCTTTTGGCAAGCTCAAAGACCAACGGGTCGCAGCCTTTCGGTTTAGTTCAATGGAATCAAAACCGCTCCAGGTATAAGATCGCGTTGAAAAAGGTGTCGCCAGATTGGCCTATCATTTTACTTTGAATACGGCGCAATCGGCGCGGTAAGGCATCAGATCAACCCAAGAAAAGGCGCGACACCTCTCTAGGGCAAATCGACATGTTGGCGCAGGAATGACAGGGTCTGTTCCTGAACGCGCGGGTTTTCCATCAATTCGTGACGAGAGGCGAGTTCGCCACTTCTGTAGACCACGGACAGGCTGCCATTGCTGGGGTGGAGTGCATCTGTGCAATCGCCTTTCGTCCAAATGTCCTGAAACCAGGGGTCCTGCTCTCCGACCAGTGACAGGACAGGCTCATCTTCGGGCGCGTTCACGCCATCATACTCATACCAGCCTGCGTTGCAGGTCCATCCTTCAATCACCCGCGCAGCCACCTTTTGGCGCTCGGATCTGGGCTCAAACGTCGCCGCAACGATGCCGCCTTCGCTGAGGCCGATGAGAGCCATGTTACCCGCGTCGACAAAGCTGAGCGTTTTGGCGTTTTCAATGGCATATCCGGCATCAAACTGACGCATGCGCAGGACGTCGCGGTAGAGGCCGCCTTCACTGGTGGCCGTGTTGCAGGACCGCGCATATTTTTGCCTTGCCATGCTGGCGGGTGCGATCACCAGAAAACCGTTGTTCGCGAGAAACTCAATCCGGCGCAATGTACCTGGCCAGATCCCGGAGCAGCCGTGCATGTAGACTGCTGTGGGGAATGTGCGGCTGCCATCGCCATACTGCGCCTGCAATTCCTCAAAGTTGATCCATTTCGACGACCCCGGGCCGGTCGGCACACGCACGAGGGCGGCGTCCCATGTCCGCTTGATTTCTTGAGGGTCACTCAGGTCAGAGAGCGCCATCTCTGAGGCGGCCGTGAACTGCTTGGT
>CAKZYL010000239.1 GCA_937884705.1 uncultured Roseovarius sp.
GGGCGTAAGATCCGGGCAAAGGCGCAGATGATCGCGGCCTATCTGCTTGAGGTGCACGATGATGACGTGGAATTTGACGTCGATCGCTTTGTCGTCAAAGGCGCGCCTGAGAAGTTCAAGACGATGAAGGAAATTGCCTTTGCCGCCTACAATCAGGCGATCCCGGGCATTGAGCCGGGTCTGGAGGCGGTCAGCTACTATGACCCGCCCAACATGACCTATCCATTTGGCGCATATGTCTGCGTGATGGATGTGGATGTGGATACTGGCGTCGTCGACATCCGCCGCTTCTATGCGCTGGATGATTGCGGCACACGGATCAACCCTATGATCATCGAAGGGCAGATCCATGGTGGCCTGACAGAGGCGCTCGCCGTCGCTCTGGGCCAAGAGATTGCCTATGACGACATGGGCAACTGTAAGACCGGCACGTTGATGGATTTCTTCCTGCCAACGGCTTGGGAAGTGCCCAATTACGAGACCGATCACACCGTGACGCCGTCGCCCCATCACCCGATTGGCGCGAAGGGCGTGGGCGAAAGCCCCCATGTGGGCGGTGTGCCGTGTTTCTCCAACGCGGTTCATGACGCCTTCCGGGCATTCGGACTGCGCCAAAGCCATATGCCACATGACCACTGGCGCATTTGGAAAACCGCCAACGACCTGGGACTACACGGGTAAGGCGGATTTGATCCCGTCCCGCGGCCTCCTGACACCGCGGGGCGGGATCCACCTCAACGGGTGAACGACTATGAGCTGGACCGATCTTCAGAAATCCATGGCATCCGAGGCCTATATCGCCTCTGATGATCTGGCTATCGCGCTGCATCTCTCGATCAATTTGGGACGTCCCATTCTGCTTGAAGGTGCGGCAGGTGTCGGAAAAACAGAAGTGGCCAAGGTGCTGGCCGCCTGTCACCAAACACAGCTCATTCGGTTGCAATGCTATGAAGGGCTCGATGCCGCTCAGGCCATTTACGAGTGGAACTACCAACGCCAGTTGCTCTCTATTCGCGCTGCGGCCGAAGATGGCCAAACCGGCCGCGAGGTGGAAGAGCGGATCTTTTCTGAGGAGTTCCTTCTTGAACGCCCGCTCTTGGCGGCGATCCGACAGCCCGAGCCACCTGTCCTTCTGATTGATGAGATTGATCGCGCGGATGAGGAGTTTGAGGCCTATCTGCTGGAAGTCCTCTCAGACTTTCAGGTCACCGTGCCAGAGCTTGGCACCATTCGCGCCACCAGCAAACCGATTGTGGTGCTGACGTCCAATGGCACACGCGATCTTTCAGACGCGCTGCGTCGGCGGTGTCTCTACACCCATATCAGCTACCCCTCCATGGAGGCAGAACTTGCGATCCTTCATGCCCGTTGCCCCGGCGTCGAAGCCCGGCTTGCCCGTCAGATCGTGGGTTTCGTGCAGACGCTGCGCAACGAGGATCTGGAAAAGGTTCCGGGCGTCGCCGAGATGCTGGATTTTGCGGCCGCTCTTATGGGGCTGGGCATAGCCGATCTGACATCTGATCCAACCCTTCTGCACGCCACGTTAAAAACCCTCCTGAAAACTCAGGAAGATCAAGCTCAGGTGACGCATGAGGTGACGGCCCGATTGGCGGGACGTGCGGCATGACACGGGTCACGCGTTTCGCCGGGCGCGATCCCGGCCCCACGGCGCGCGTCGCGGGGTTCATAAGCCACCTTCGCGCCAATGGCTTGTCACTTGGAGTGTCCGAAACGGCTTTGGCTCTTGATGCTTTGACACATGTGGATGCGGCCGTGCCCGAACACGCAAAACGGGCGCTCAAAGCCGTGTGTGCCGGGTGTCGGGAGGATGCGGACCAGTTTGACGCGCTCTTTGACGCGTTTTGGATGGATGCAGGCCGCGTCAAACAACGCATGGCACCCGGCACGACAAAAGGCAACGACGCTGTGCATTCGTCCCGCCATGCAGAGGGTGAACACGAGTCAGGCGATGCCGGATCCGCCAGCGCTCCGGATGGGGGTCAGGGGGATGCGGAAAGCGATGGTGAAGGAAAGCTCGTCGCCGTAGAGACCCGCAATCTGAGCCGCAAGGATCTGCGCGATCTGGTGCGGCCAGAAGATGTGGCTGAGGCCGAGCATGTCGCCCGCCGCATGGGGGCTGCACTGCGAGACAGACGCTCTCGCCGTCGGGCCATCTCCCGCAAAGGCCGCGATCTGCACTTTCGGCGTATCATCCGCAAAAGCCTCAGCACCGGTGGCGAACCCATTCGTCTGATCCGCCGTACCCGCCCTGATCGTAGCCGCAAAATCGTGGCGATATGTGATGTGTCGGGCTCTATGAGCGTCTATGCGCAGGTTTTCCTGAGCTTTCTGGGCGGCCTAATGCGGGCGGATCCAAGTTCGGATGCCTATCTTTTTCACACCCGCCTCGTGCGCATTACTGAGGCGTTGCGCGACAAAGACGTAATGCGCGGAATTGGGCGCATGTCGCTGATGGCGGATGGCTTCGGCGGCGGATCGAAAATCGGGGGGTGTCTGGATCAATTTTCCCGCACCTACGCCAAGAGTTTCGTCGACGGGCGAACGGTGGTTTTGATCCTCTCAGACGGGTTTGACACCGGGCCTGCAGATCAGCTTGCCGCGGCGCTTGAGAGGATCCGGAAACGCGGCGCAAAGATCATCTGGCTCAACCCTCTGAAAGGCTGGCGCGACTATGAGCCAATCGCGGCCGGCATGGCAGCCGCCCTGCCCCACATAGATCTCTTCTCGGCAGCCAATACGCTGAATGATCTGGCAGGTCTTGAACCGGAGCTGGAGCGCCTATGATCGTCGCCGCCAACCTAGATCCCACCATGGCCGAGGCAGTGCGCAGCATGGAACAGCGGCAAGAGCCCTTTGCTTTTGCCACTGTGATCCGCACGGCTGGATCCACTGCAGCCACGCCCGGGACAAAAGCCCTTCTCAGCGCAGAAGGTGAGATCATCAGCGGCTGGCTCGGCGGTGGATGCACACGTGCGGCGGTGCGCAAGGCGACATTGGACGCCTTGGCAGATGGCACGGCTAAGCTGATATCAGTGGCCCCGGAAGAAGAGCTGCGCCGCAGCGGTGTCGCGCCCGGCGTTGAAGTCGACGGGGTAA
>CAKZYL010000240.1 GCA_937884705.1 uncultured Roseovarius sp.
TACATCGACGATCACGCGTTCTTTTAAACGACGGGGATTGCCTTGATTTGACGCCAGATTATCCCCGCAGGTCATCCTCTGGCGCGTCCGGGTCCGCCTGACCAACGCCGAGAAAAACCTTCTTGAGCGGCATCGCCCAGATAATGCCCAATACGACATAGATGACAAATTCAATCGCGATCGGCGGGCGCCCGAACATCCGTTCCAGCATGTTCACTACGGTGATGGTCACGACGATGTAGGCGGGCAGAGCCACGATCAAGATGAACAGAGACCAGCGTCTACGGGCTTTGTAGCTAAGCGGCATGGTTTCCTCTTGGATCGCGCAACAGGACGCGTTTGGATCAGTCGTTGAACGGGTCGGTCACCAGGATTGTGTCGTCCCGTTCCGGTGAGGTGGAAAGTAGGGCGACAGGGCAGTCAATCAATTCCTCGACCCGACGCACATATTTGATCGCGCCCGCGGGCAGATCGGCCCAGCTGCGCGCCCCTTCGGTGGACTCTGACCATCCCGGCATCTCCTCATAGATTGGAACGCATCGGGCCTGCGCGTCTGCCGCCGTCGGCAGGTAATCGAGACGCGTGCCGTCCAAATCATAGCCCACACAGATCTTGAGTGTTTCGAACCCGTCGAGCACGTCAAGCTTGGTGAGTGCAATGCCGTTCACGCCGCTTGTAGCGCAGGTCTGGCGCACCAGCACCGCATCAAACCATCCGCAGCGCCGCTTGCGCCCGGTGGTGGTGCCAAACTCATGGCCCCGTTCTCCGAGACGCTGGCCATCCTCATCCAAAAGCTCGGTCGGAAACGGCCCTTCGCCGACGCGGGTGGTGTAGGCCTTCACAATCCCTAAGACAAACTCGATCGCGCCGGGGCCGATACCGGTGCCGGTCGCTGCTTGGCCCGAGATCACATTCGACGAGGTCACGAACGGGTAGGTGCCGAAATCAATGTCAAGGAGAGCGCCCTGCGCCCCTTCGAAGAGGATCCGTTTGCCCGCCTTGCGTTTCTCGTTCATCACCTTCCAGACGGGCCCGGCATATTGCAAAATCTCCGGTGCAACGGCGCGCAGCTTGTCCAGCAGTCCAGCCCGGTCAATTTCCTCCAGACCAAGGCCCTTGCGCAGCGCGTTGTGATGGGTCAGCGCGCGATCCACCCGTTGCTCCAAAGTCTTGTCGTCGGCCAGATCTGCCACCCGGATCACCCGGCGACCGACCTTGTCTTCATAGGCAGGGCCAATGCCGCGGCCCGTGGTGCCGATCTTCGCCACCGCATTCTGATTTTCCCGGGCGCGGTCCAATTCCCCGTGGAAGGGTAGGATAAGGGGCGTGTTCTCGGCGATCATCAGCGTCTCCGGCGTGATCTCAACGCCTTGGGACCGGATTGTCTCAATTTCTTTGAGCAGATGCCATGGATCGAGCACAACGCCATTGCCGATGATAGAAAGCTTGCCTGCGCGCACTACGCCGGAGGGCAGGGCATGCAGCTTGTAGACCTCATCGCCAATGACCAGAGTGTGGCCTGCGTTGTGTCCGCCTTGAAAGCGCGCAATCACGTCGGCGCGCTCGCTCAGCCAGTCCACGATCTTGCCTTTGCCTTCGTCACCCCATTGGGCGCCTACCACCACGACGTTGGCCATGTTCATCCCCTCGGTACATGCGAACCAACGCCCTCTTTAACGACCGTCCTGCCGGGTTGAAACCTCAAATTGGTCGATCAGGTCTGGACAGGTTTGGCCAGCTTGGGAAATAACGGGCGAAGAGACTTGGGGGACAGGTATGATTGGGTTCTTGGTGCGTTGGGCGGTCGCGTTCGTCTTGTTGGCGGCCACGTTCAATCCGACGCGGTACAACTACATCGGCTGGCTGGAACGAAACTATTCGGAGCAAACGCCGTTGGCGGTGCTGTCCGGGCTGCTACTGCTGGTGGGTTACATCATCTACATGCGCGCCACGCTGCGTTCGATCGGGGGCTTTGGCATGTTTCTTGTGCTGTCGATCGTGGGCGCGCTGGTCTGGGTGCTTAACGATTTTGGATGGCTCAGCCTGTCCGAGACATCTCAGATGGTCTGGCTCGGGCTCTTTGCGCTCTCTTTGGTGCTGGGCGTCGGTCTCAGCTGGAGCCATGTGCGGCGATATCTCTCCGGTCAATCGGATATGGACGACGTTGACGAGTAATGGGCATCCGTGACGGGTTGCGGGCGTCATCCGAATTGCATAGATAAGCCCGACATAAAAAACGCTCGGGCGTCCGTTCATGCAAAACGTTATCCTTCTTGTTCACCTGCTGCTCACGCTGTCTTTGATCGTGGTGGTGCTGTTGCAGCGCTCGGAAGGCGGCGGACTGGGCATGGGCAGCGGTGGCCCTGCAGGCACCGGACGCGCTGCGGCAACGGGCCTTGGTAAAGTGACCTGGGTTCTGGGCATAAGTCTTTTCGTGACCTCGATTGCGCTGACAATCATTGCCGCACAGAATTCTGCAGGAACGTCGGTTCTCGACCGTGTGATCGATCTGCCGCCACCGTCCGCCGAGGAGAGCGCGCCAGCCGATCCGGGCTTTGGCGACGGCCTGCTACCGCCGGCCCCGGGTGACGATGGTTCGCCGCTTCTGCCGACACTAGATTAGATACAATCGGTTGCGTTGACGTCGCAGGTTGCAACATCATGTTGCGGTCACCTTGCGTAGTCATCACAAACGGTTTATCAGTTGAATCCCGTGGTGCTATGTCCGAATCGGGCCGCGGGACCTCATAAAAAAACGATATCGAACGCTGAAGCGCGGCACGCGCTCTTATCGGCATTGAGGGGGGATTGTGCATGGCACGCTATGTTTTCATTACCGGTGGTGTTGTGTCGTCCCTCGGCAAAGGTCTGGCCTCCGCCGCGTTGGGGGCTTTGTTGCAGGCCCGTGGTTTTTCCGTGCGTCTGCGAAAGCTGGATCCGTATTTAAATGTCGATCCGGGCACCATGTCGCCCTTTGAGCACGGCGAAGTGTTTGTCACCGACGACGGAGCAGAGACCGATCTCGATCTGGGCCATTATGAACGCTTCACCGGGGTGCCCGCACGGATGACAGATTCTGTCAGCTCCGGCCGGATCTACTCTGATGTTTTGGAAAAAGAACGCCGGGGCGATTATTTAGGCAAAACCATCCAGGTCGTCCCCCATGTCACCAACCAGATCAAGGAATTCATCCAGATCGGCGATGATGAGGTGGATTTCATGCTCTGTGAAATCGGCGGCACGGTGGGCGACATCGAAGGTCTGCCGTTCTTTGAGGCCATTCGTCAGTTCAGCCATGATCGTCCTCGCGGGCAGTGCATCTTTATGCATCTCACGCTTCTGCCCTGGCTCGCAGCGAGCGGTGAGTTGAAAACCAAGCCCACACAGCACTCGGTGAAAGAGCTGCAATCCATCGGAATCGCGCCGGACATTCTGGTCTGCCGATCCGAACAGCCGATCCCGGAGAAAGAACGCGAGAAAATCGCGCTTTTTTGTAACGTGCGCAAAGAGGCCGTTGTCGCGGCCTATGACCTCAATTCGATCTACGAGGCGCCATTGGCCTATCACCGCGAAGGGCTGGATCAGGCGGTTTTGGACGCCTTCAGCATCTCACCCGCGCCCCGCCCGGATCTGACTGTGTGGAAGGATGTGGCAGATCGCATCAAAAACACCGATGGCGAGGTGAAAGTGGCCATCGTGGGCAAATATACCCAGCTCGAAGATGCCTATAAATCCATCAAAGAGGCGCTGACCCATGGCGGCATGGCCAACCGTGTCAAAGTGAACGTCGAATGGGTCGATGCCGAGATTTTCGACGATGAGGATCCCGCCTCACATTTGGCTGGGTTCCATGCCATTCTCGTGCCCGGCGGTTTTGGCGAACGCGGCACCGAGGGCAAGATCAAGGCGGCTCAGTTCGCAAGAGAGCGCAAGATCCCCTACCTGGGCATTTGCCTCGGCATGCAGATGGCCGTGATTGAGGCGGCGCGCAACGTGGCCGGGCTGGAAGATGCGGGCTCAGAAGAATTTGACCATGAGGCTGGCAAAAAACGCTTCACGCCCGTGGTCTACCACCTCAAGGAATGGGTGCAGGGCAACGAGAAAGTGAAGCGCAAAGTCTCAGACGACAAGGGCGGCACCATGCGGCTTGGGGCGTATGACGCGGTCTTGAAGGATGGCACGCGCGTGGCTGAGGTCTACGGCACATCCGCGATAGATGAGCGCCATCGCCACCGCTACGAAGTGGACATCAAATATCAGAAAAAGCTGGAAGAATGCGGGCTGAAATTCTCCGGGCTCTCCCCGGATGGTCGACTGCCCGAGATCGTGGAATGGCAAGATCACCCCTGGTTCATCGGCGTGCAATTCCATCCCGAGCTGAAATCGAAACCGTTCCACCCTCATCCACTTTTCGCAGATTTCGTGCGCGCTGCTTTGGAAACGTCCCGTTTGGTCTAATCCGCAAGTGTTTCCGGGGCGGCCTCTTTAAACGGATCGCAAGATCAGCGCAGGCGCGAATGGCGACCCACGTCGTTTGCCCTCAACCCGCGCGCCGTTTCTGGGATATTTCGGAAATTAGACCCGCCACACACCGACGGAACGCTGTTTTGATGCTGCCAGGGTCTTGCTCGGCCGCGAATGGGTATTGCGGGGACGGGCTTTGGCTCTCTTGCATATGGAAAGCAACTTCGGCGGGGGCCAGCGCTCTTTCTATAATGGCTTCGTCCAGGATCCATCGTCCGCGGCGCCCTTCTTTGCGATCCGCCGATTGAAAATGCAGCCATCTTTCCAGACGATCTCGGTTTTCAACACGTGCTGTATTCGACTTACGGTAAAATCCGCTGTTGATCCTCAAGCAGATGTTGTCCAGCAGCGAGGTTTGGGCCAAGAACTCCTCTGGAATGTGGCGTCTGGGCATGTAGTTGAACCTCGCCGGATCACCGTTGAAAAATACGGTCAGGGCAGAGGCCAGATCCATAGATTTGTGAGCCATGATCCAGCTGAGCACGGCTTCATGATCCGTGGACCAGTCAAATGCACGGGCCATCATGCGGAGATCCTCTCGGGACGAGCTATACGCCATCTGGAGTTGCTCTTCACAAGACTGGTTCGACCAGGCGAAGCGATTGCGCATAGGCATATGTTCTTCCTTTCCCGCACGACGCGGATTGCACCCATCACCTAACCCACCTCTACGGGTGCCGACCGAGTTCGCAATTTTGTGGGAGCAATTGTGACCGTCTTGGGGCCATTTGGTTAACGCTCGCGTATGTCATTGCCAAAACCCCTTGCTGTCGTAAGATTGTGTCTGATTGAATGACAAACGAGACGCGAGCCCCGTGTCTCAACAAGCAAACCGTTAGCGCACCCATAGAAGCCAAAGTCCTTCTGCATCGCCTGATCCACGCCTTCGACGCGCCCAAGCCCGAGCCCCTGCCAGAACCGGATGAAAAGCTGGCGCTTGGCGCATTGATGGTGCGGGTGGCGATGTCCGATCATCAATACGAGCTTTCCGAGATCAGCAAGATCGATAGGCTCTTTGGCCGTATATACGGGCTGAAGCCTATTGAGGCCGCTAAGATGCGCGCGACGTCGGAGAAACTCGAAAAACAGGCCCCGGAAACCGACAGGTTCGCCGTTATCATCCGCGAGACGGTCAGTTTTGATGCCCGCGTCGACGCGCTGGAGGCCTTGTGGGAGGTTGTCATGGCCGATGGCGATGTGGCCGAAGAGGAACTGCGCGTGATTGAAGCGGCCCGAAATGCGCTCGGTCTTTCTGAGGCGGACAGTGAACGCGCCCGCCAGGTGGCCGAGGCCAGTTAACCATTGGCCTCGGCTCTGGCGGTGACTATATCGCAGACATGTTCGCTGATTTTCTCTCCCGCCTCACAAAGCCTGATCCCGACCCCTTAGACAAAAGCGATGCGCGCCTCGCGCTGACGGCCCTTTTGGTACGGATCGCCAAATCCGACGGGGCGTATGAGGACTCCGAAAAAGATCGGATCGGCGCGATCGCTGAGGCGCGCTATGACCTCTCAGCGGCGGAGGCGCAGACCCTTTTAAACGACGCCGAAGTGCTGGAAAGCGAAGCCCCTGACACGATCCGCTTTACTCGCGCCATTAAGGACGCGGTGGCCTATGAAGATCGCATTTCCGTCATCGAGGCACTGTGGCAAGTGGCTTTGGCGGATGGCGAGAGGGACGCAAAGGAAGATGCGCTTATTCGCATGGCCTCTTCCTTTCTGGGTGTCAGCGATATGGACAGCGCCCAAGCGCGCCGGCGTGTGGCCAAAGGCTGATGCAAGCCAGCCTGCCCCATGCAAGCCTGCCAATGTACGATTTTCCCGCCATACGGGGGACGACAGACAGATATTGGCAGGCGATCCGATCCGCCTTGGGGCAGGGGCCTCAAGAGCTTGTCCGGGATGGAGACGTCTGGCGCGGCTGGCAAGACCCTGACCTTTTGCTGTCTCAGACCTGTGGATTGCCTTTTCGGTCGCGTCTGAAGGGCAAGGTCGCGCTGGTTGGCACACCGGATTTCGGTTTGCCAGGCTGCGGCCCGGGCGAATACAACAGCGTTTTTGTCGTGCGCAAAGATGACACCAGAAACGACCTGACAGACTTTGAGGGGGCAAAGTTCGCGGTCAACGAGTTTGGCTCGCAAAGCGGCTGGGCGGCGCCAATCATGTATACCCGTTCGCAGAATGTTGCATTTGGGGGCTTTCTCAAGACAGGCGCGCATATTGCCTCCGCAGAGGCCGTGGCGGAGGGCCGCGCTGACATCGCAGCACTTGACGGGGTCAGTTGGCGTTTCATGGGGGCAGAGGGCACACTTTCCCGCAAACTCAAAGCCATCGACATTACACCTCCGTCGCCGGGCCTTCCTTACATTACCTCTTTGAAAAACGATCCCGCCCAGATATTTGCCGCGGTTGAGCACGCGATTGCGTCTTTGTCTCAGGCTGACCGCGATGCGCTTGGCCTCAAAGGGTTGGTTTGGATCGCGCCGGATCGCTACACGGCAGTGCCCACGCCCGCCCCGCCTGGGATTTCACTTTAGGCAATTCTTGCGAACGCAGCGGCATTTCGTTGATCTCGGACGCGAATCCGCCACTTGGACATTGCAAAGCCCAGATTTTTCCGCCCTACTGCGCAGCGGTCGAGTGACTATGGCAGGGAATCTTAAGTGTCCAACCCCACACCGGTGATTGACATAAAAGGCTTGCACAAAGCCTATGGCGCGCTTGAGGTGATCAAGGGCGTGGATATTTCCGCCCATCGGGGCGATGTCATATCTCTCATCGGATCCTCAGGTTCGGGCAAATCCACCATTCTGCGCTGTGCCAATCTTTTGGAAGACAGCCAGCAGGGTGAGATCTTGTTCAAGGGTGAGCCGGTGAAGTGGAAGGGCACCGGCCATGGCCGCCATCCTTCCGATGCCAAACAGGTGCTGCGGATCCGCACCAACCTGTCGATGGTGTTTCAACAGTTCAATCTCTGGGCGCACCTCACGGTTTTACAGAACGTGATGGAAGCGCCGGTGACGGTGTTGGGGCGCAACAAAGCAGAGGTGGAAGAAAAGGCGCGACATTACCTCAACAAAGTGGGCATCGGCGACAAGGCCGACGTCTATCCCGCGCAGATGTCGGGTGGCCAACAGCAGCGTGCCGCGATAGCGCGTGGGCTTGCGATGGAGCCTGAGGCGCTTTTGTTTGATGAGCCGACCTCGGCCCTAGACCCCGAACTTGAACAAGAGGTGGTGCGCGTGATCAAGGATCTGGCCAGCGAAGGCCGGACGATGATGATCGTCACCCATGATATGAAGATGGCCCATGACGTGTCTGATCACGTCGTCTTCCTGCACGAGGGCCTCATCGAAGAAGAAGGCGCACCCGATACACTTTTCGGGGCGCCCAAATCAGAACGGCTGCGACAGTTCCTAAGCTCGACAATGGCCGTCTAAGACTCCAACAGAAGAAGACCAATAGGGAGAGAACCATGAAAAAAATTCTTCTATCCACAATGGCACTCGCGCTGTCTAGCACGTTCGCCATGGCAGATACCGTGCGTCTGGGCACGGAAGGGGCCTATGAGCCCTGGAACTTCATCAACGATGCTGGCGAAATCGACGGCTTTGAGCGCGAGGTGGGCGATGAGCTCTGCGCCCGCGCCGAGCTGACCTGCGAGTGGGTCACCAATGATTGGGACAGCATCATCCCCAACCTGGTGAGCGGCAACTA
>CAKZYL010000241.1 GCA_937884705.1 uncultured Roseovarius sp.
GGACGTTTTTGCGCGTATCTTCATGACCGCTGTGCGGACAAAGTGAGAATTCGCTGCACTTTCACGAAGGACCGCTTTTGTGTGGCAAGGCGCGAGTTAGAGAGAGCATTCGGCAAACAGAACTGCAATGACTTTTGGCATCCGGTTGTATCCGGTCAGTTTGCCACCTTTTTTTCATGGAAAGAGAATACTGGAGGTGAAACAACACCTGCTGCGGCCATGCCATTTGCCAATGCGGGATCAGACGCCCAAGCCTGAGCCCGTTCCATCGTATCCCATTCAAAACAGACGGTCACCAGGTTACGGTTCATAGAATTGTGCAGTATATAAAACGACATCTCTCCCACTGAACGACGGGTTGGCAAAGCTTGATCGAAAACCACTTTCAAACGGTCGAAATCTTCAACCTCGTGGGTCACGATCATCCAAGCCTCTTGTGCATGTACGATCGGAGTGGAGGACAAAGCGATCACGCAAGAGACGCAGAAGGCAGCAAGACGCAAAGGTCTCCTGATTACATCACTTCCCTTTAAAAGTATCTGGTTCTGCATGTCACCGGACCACTGGTTCGCCGCCAAACAAGCTCCAAAATTCAGAACGGGCGTTGCTGCGTGGAAATTCGGACGTTCGGATCGCGACCTCCAGAAAACGGCACAGCGGCTCCCAGCCATCGATAGGGTTGAAAACCAGCAACTTATTGGCCGGGATCACTTCTCTAACTTTCGCATTGTTGGCACGGTAGGAGGCAATCGCGGTTTCACGGTCGAGACCCGCGTCGCTCCCTTGGTGTAGGATTTTATCCATATCTTCGAACACGGATTGAACAGCAGGCGGCAAAGCGATGTTTTTACGGTTCTGCCAAAAGCGATTGATGGTGTAGTCGTAACTGGCCCACCAATCCTCCTCAGGACGCTCTGTATGAATGATCTTGGCGTCGGGGAATGCGATGGAAAGCTCATGCCAGAACACCGCGCCCGGGTTGTCAATTTGTGCCGCATAGCCGTCGAACACTTCGGCCCAATCGGGTTCCTCTCCGCGAGCGATTGCAGCCCAATGGGCGGGCTGTCCGGGGTTCTGCATCACCTCTACCATGTGGTGGCACGGTCCAAATCCCAACTCTTCCAAGGCGAGTTTTGTGGACATGGTTCCGGTTCGGCCAAAGCCCGAACCAATTACTTTTAAGGACATTTTCTTTCTCCTTCTTTGCCGCTCCGTTAGCCATGGCGCAGCCGGGCGCAGGGCTTGATCGCCCTGACGTTGGGTGGCGGTGACATTTGGGGGGTGAGCCTTTTCGCGCGGCCCCGTCGCGCGCGTTTAGTCGCTTAGTCGAGCGAGAAGCTCGATAATCGGTGTCGAAAGGTCGGTGTGGTGATGGACCATGCGCCAGCCCTCATCGGACAAAATGTAAACATTGGTCACCCTGTATTCGAGCGTGATGACTTCGCCTGCGAGAGTGGCACTACCGATCTCGATGCCAGTTTCCACTGCCGTTTCGCCGAAAACTGCAATCGCCTGGTCTTGCAGCGCAACTGCGCCACCAGAGGCGAGGCTAGCCACGCCATCGAACGCGGCGACTAACCTGCTCAGACCTATATCTCGGCCGCCGACTGGATGTAGGGCGGTTACGCCCTCAGCATCTAGCCAAAGCGGGGCAACATCTTGCGATATCGGTGATCCAGCTAGCATCTCATTGAGAGCTGCGTAGAATGCATCCGAAACCGCCTCGATCTTGGCCAAAGCGCTTTGTTCTGCCTCCACGGCACCTGCAGCCAGCACTGCCATTGCCACCCCACAGGATGCACCTTGCACCAAGTTTTTCAGTCCTGATCTTAACATGTGTTTTTCCTTCCTTGTCTGTCCTGGTTGCGTCTGACAAGGTTGTTGAACAAAATTCAGCACAAGCATAGCGAAACGATTTCATGCACCATGAATGATATTCAGCTTCACCGACTCGACCTCAATTTGCTCGTTACTTTTGAGGCTCTTATGACAGAAGGCAGCGTCGCCAAAGCGGCAGATCGGCTGAACAAGACACCATCGGCGGTCAGCCATGCGCTTGCCCGGTTGCGCGAGCAGGTGGGTGACCCACTAATGGTGAAGGTCGGTGGCAAAATGCAGCCATCACCCTTCGCCGAAAGCTTGATTGAAGATGTCCGTCCCATCTTGCGCAGCATTCAAAGGGTCGTAACCCCGCCCAGACCGTTCGATCCGGCAACAAGCACACGCACATTCCGCATCGCTGTGCCCGCAATCACAGCGCTGATCGCCGAGGTATTTGCGCGGGTCAACGAAGAGGCACCAGGCGTTTCGCTTGAGTGGGTGAACCTAGGACCGCATCTTTATACCGCTGTCGCGGATGAACAAATTGACTTGGCGTTGCTCGGTGCGGACAAGCCACTCCCCGAAGGCCTTATGGAGCAAAAAATGCCAACGTTGCAGCGCTACACCTATATGCGCAGTGGGCATCCGGCAGCAGAAAATTGGAACAAACAGGCTTGGCTTGATTGGCCACATGTCATGGTAGGAATGTCAAACGCGGCGCGCCAAACCGTCGAAGATCGTGTGGCGCGCGATGGCATGGAACGCCGGATCGGGGCACATCTTCCCGAGTTTTCGGGTGTTGCACCGCTTCTGGCGCGGACAAACATGCTGGGAACGACCGTTCAGCTCTTCATGGTGGAAGACGTGCGAACCTATGGTCTTCTTGCCAAAGTCCCGCCGGTCGATCTTCCCGATATTACTTTTCGCTTTTTTTGGAGCGCGCGCATTTCGCAGGACCCAGGCGGCAAGTGGCTCAGGTCCCTCGTGATTGCGGCTTACGAAACGATCCATGAAAGAGCCATTGCCGCAGGCACGGTGACAAACGAATAATTGTGTTTTTAAGGTCGTAATCAGACATTCCTGCAAAGCGCAGCATCGGTCGAAGTGGGCTCGTTGCGGTCCTTCTCCG
>CAKZYL010000242.1 GCA_937884705.1 uncultured Roseovarius sp.
CAGGCCGGCCCGGGGCCTGGCGAAATGGTGATTGCAGGCTGTAGATCGGATGTTTTGCGGTGCTGAACGATAAAGCGCTGCAGAACTGCGGTCAGGATCGCCATGCCACGGCCTGACGAACGCGCTCTGTTATGCTTCGCGGGATACCATCCGGGTTAGTTTCGCCAAATGCAGGCTCAAAGGTGATCCACCACCTGCAGATGCTGCGCCAATTGGTCGACCTCGCCCAGATACCGCAGCACGAGCCGCGGATCGCTGGCCGCCGCACTCACACCCGCAGGCATCTCTCCCGCCAGCACCGACTCGACCGCCAAAGACGCCGGGATCGACACCAGCCGCGCCATCGCTGTCCCGTGTTCATCGCCCCAGGCATCCATTACAAACGTCTTGTGGTAGAACAGGTCCTCACCCTGTTCCGCCTTCAGCGAGACACAGAGGACAACGCGATCGGGCTCGCCTTCGTCGTAGGCATTCTCGGCCCAAAACTGATCGGACATCTCTTTGAGGCGCGCATCCCCTGCCGCGCCCTCCAGTGTCTCCACCTCTGCAAACACATCTTTCCACGCCTCGGCCCAGCCATTGAGCCTGAGCGTGCCGCGCACGAACTCTTTCACCCGCCAGCTGGCATCGAAACTGTAATCCTCCATGAACGGCAGGCTGTCGCGGTTGGGATAGACCTCAAAACTTTCCGGCGTAGCCAAAGGCGCGGTGTAGCTTGAGATCGCATCCCAGGGCCGGTCCACATTCAACTCTGCAAAGTCCCGGATGGACCTCGAGGGAGAGCGCAGCGCCTTGAGCACGCCAAGCGGCGACCAGCTGAATTTATAGCGAAACGGGTTGGCGTGCTTTGGGATGCCGCCGCAATAGGAGATGAACGACAGATCGTTGGCGTCCGAGAACGCTTGCGAGCTGCGATAGTCACTCACCAGGTGATGCGCCATCAAATGGTCAATGCCCGGATCCAGCCCGATCTCATTGACGCACGCCACCCCGCGCAGGATGGCGCGGCCATGCAGCTCTCGCATCTCAGGCGCGATATAGGAGGACGACACGAAATGCGCGCCCTTGTTGATGCACATCTCTGCCAGCGGCACGTGCCAATCTGCGGGCAGCATGGAGACCACGATATCGCCTGCATCCGTCTCGGCCGACACCTGATCAAAGTCGAACGCCTCTATGCTGTTTGTGAGATCGCCCACGGCCTCTTCCGCTTTGGCCACAGTCCGGTTCCAGACCTTCACATCGCGCCCCGCTTGAAGCAGCCGCCGCAGCCCTGGAATGGCGGACAACCCCGTACCGCACCAATGAATTGTCATCTCAAACCTCTTTCACATGCGCCTCAAACGTGGCGCGCGCGCGTCCCCATACGCCCTCGTTCAGCTTGTCCAAGGCTTTGAGCGAAGGCAAGAGTTGAGCGGCAAAATCAAGCGAGGATTCTTTGGGAAGGAGTGAAGGCAGGTTGTCGATTGCCATAACATCCAGCACCGGGTCGGTGGACACGCGCGTCACCGGGTCTGCCCATGTGGTTGCGGCATCATAAATCGGGATGGGGTTGTAATCGCTGTCTGGGTCGCAGGCGATATCGCCGACGACGCTGAGTGTGCGGGCCGCACTCACGGCCGAACGCGGCACGAATTGCGGCGTGCCGGGCCGGGCCAGAATGCAGTTGAAAAAGAGGTCATGTTCCAGGATCTCGGGAAACGGCCCGCCCGATTGCGTCTCCGCCATGTCCCAGCGGGTCGGGGTTATGCCCATCGCTTCACACAGATCCGCAGCGCCATTTCCGACGCGCCCCAACGCACCGATGACAATGGCCGATGGCCTGCGCCCGGCCATATCCTCGGCCAGTTCCGCCAAAAGCGCATCCTTGTCGCGCCATGTGCTCACCGGTGGGCAGGTCGCCCCAGATGTTTGCGCCGCCCAGGCCTTGAGCGATACCGCCGCCCCCGCATAGCCCGCCCAGTAGCCAAAGGCCGCGACGCGTCGACCGTCCGGGTCGACCAGATACTCTATGTCGAGAAGTGTCCCGCCCTCGGCTTTGAACCGCTTGAGCAAGGCCTGACCGGCAAACTGGCCCTTGAAGGCGTGCCCGAACATGATGTGCCGGTGGGG
>CAKZYL010000243.1 GCA_937884705.1 uncultured Roseovarius sp.
GCGTGGGCCAGGGCGCACTGCTTCCAAAGCATCTTCAGCGCGCCGACCAAACGATCAATATCTTCGTCGCTGTGCAGCGGTCCGGGTGTGAAGCGCAACCGCTCGGTGCCCTTTGGCACAGTGGGGTAGTTGATAGGCTGCACGTAAATGCCGAAGTCCTGCATCAGGATGTCTGAGATCTGCCGACACTTGACGGGATCCTTGATCATCACAGGGATGATATGACTGGGGTTATCCAGGTGCGGAATGCCCTCGCGGTCCAGCAAACGGCGCAGCTTGGACACCTGGCGGCGCTGTTGAAAGCGCTCGGATTGGCTGACCTTGAGATGCGCAATGGACGCCTTGGCCGCCGCGGCCACGGCCGGGGGCAGGGCGGTGGTGAAGATGAACCCGCTGGCAAATGAGCGGACAAAGTCGCACAACGCAGCAGATCCCGTGATGTAGCCGCCCATGCAGCCGAACGCCTTGCCGAGCGTGCCTTCAATGAGGGTGATGCGATCGGCCAGCCCTTCGCGCTCCGATACACCGCCGCCGCGCCGGCCATAGAGCCCCACGGCATGCACCTCATCGAGATAGGTCATGGCGCCGTGCTTTTCGGCCACCTCAACAATCTCGCGCATCGGGCAGATATCGCCGTCCATCGAATAGACGCTCTCAAACGCGACAATCTTGGTTGTATTGGCGGGAAGCGCCGCCAGTTTACGGTCCAAGTCTTCCGGGTCGTTGTGCTTCCAGATCATCTTTTGGCAGCGCGCGTGACGGATGCCTTCGATCATTGAAGCATGGTTGAGCTCATCTGAGAGGATCACCGCGTCGGGCAACCGGCTGCCGAGCGTGGAGAGGGCCGCCCAGTTGGACACGTAGCCCGATGTGAAGAGAAGCGCCGCCTCCTTGTCATGTAGATCCGCCAGTTCTTTCTCAAGTTCGACATGGTGGTGATTGGTACCAGAAATGTTGCGCGTGCCACCGGCGCCGGCGCCGCATTGATCGATGGTGGCCTTCATCGCGTCGCGCACGATCTGGTTTTGACCCATGCCGAGATAGTCGTTAGAGCACCAGACCGTGACTTCGTCGGGCGCGTCATCGTCATAGCTTTTGGCCTTTGGAAACTGGCCGCAGCGGCGCTCCAACTCGGCAAAGATGCGATAATTGCCCTCATCCCTCAGAGCGTCGAGCTGTGTTGTGAACATGGCATCAAAATCCATCGGGTCCCTCCGGTCTTGTTGTCTTTTGAGTGAGGGGCGTTTGCCCCGGTCGGTCGGCGCCGGGCAGCATCCAGCGCCAAAGTTCAGCATCGGGCCATGGCAGGACCATGAGCCAGTGTTCCAAAAGAGCGAGCATCGTGATCGCAAAGAGCAGCGCGTGGCCCACCGCCTCGCCCGGTGTGGCGGCGTAGAGCACCTTGTGGAACCACACCGCAGAGGTCCAACTGAGCACTGTGACGGACACTGGAAAGAACCAGTTCAGACGCGCAATGCGGAAATGGCTTGGCAGATGACCCAGAACGCCGGGCAGAAATTCGGCATTGATCTTGCGCACGCCCATATAGAGGTTCAGCTTCGCTGAGATCCGCGCAAAGTAGAGAACGCTGAAGGTCAGAATGGCGACCGTATTCTCGGCGCCTGCACCAAAGATCATGACCGCGCCAAAAAGGATCGTGAGCAGCACCTCATGATACGCAACGGTGCCCCAGGCCAGCCAGAAGCGTTCGGTTTCATCCACATCTGGTGGGCACGCTTCGCCATTGGGGCCGGTGATCGCCCCGGTGAGGAACGAAATCTCGGCCCAGCCCCAAATGGCAAGCGCCGACAGAAACGCGCCGTAGGCCGCAAGAACACTCGTGTCCATCCGCGTTTCAAAGAAGCCCCAGATCCCAAGGGCCAAAAGCGGCAGGCTGCCCACAAGCGCGAGCATCCGCGCCCGCCCACCTCTTTGATCGGCAAGCCTGATCACCACGAGGATCGCCCCGGTGGAAAACCACCAGAGAAAAACAGCAACGAGGCCGGCGACCCAGATTGACATTATGCGTCGCCTCCCGTGTTTCTTCTGGCCAGAAATATCCCGGGGGCGTGGGGGCTGGCCCCCACAGTCTGTCCGGCGGGATATCTTTGCACAGACGTCATCAGTAGCAGGGCTCCAACCGCGTCTGAGCCGGCACGTCATTTTTGATCGAGGGGATCATCATGAGCCGCAGAAACGCCGTCGCCGCCCGAGACCTGGCTGAGGCGCGCTTGATCATGCCCAGGGGGCCGCGGACAGTTTCAGCGGCGGCCAGATCTGCATTCGCCTTTTGCAACGCAACGAGCAGCGGCTGCCAGTTGGGGTGCTCAATGTCGAGCACGATCGGGAAGATCTGGCGCGTGAGCTCTGATGTCTTTTCATAGACCGCGTGCGCATACCAATCGGGATCAACGCCCAACGCTTTGTGGAACACAGGGCGCTGATGGTCGCGGACATACATCGTCGCATAAACGGCCGTGAGGAAGAACTTGATCCAGTAGACATTGCGCCCGCTGGTCAGTTTCGGATCGGTCTTCATCAGAAGCGCGAAGGCTTCTCCGTGGCTGAACTCGTCATTGCACCACTCTTCGAACCATTTGAAGATCGGGTGGAAGCGATGTTCCGGGTTGGCCTGCAAATGGCGGAAGATGGTGATGTAGCGCGCATACCCGATCTTCTCGCTGAGATAGGTGGCGTAGTAGATGAACTTCGGCCGGAAATAGGTGTATTTCTTCTTCTGGGTCAGAAATCCGAGGTTCACCCGCAAGCCCGCTTCGCGCAGCGCATCATTGATGAACCCTGCATGGCGGGCCTCATCGCGGGCCATCAGTTGAAAGAGCTGGGTGATGTCTTTGTTGTTGCCCCGGCGCTTCATCTCTTTGTAAAGCACGCAGCCGGAAAACTCGGCGGTGCAGGAGCTGATCAGGAAGTCGATGAACTCTTTCTTGAGGTCTGGGTCCATGCCCTCCCAGTCGACCGTGTCCCAATCCTCGTTCTTGCGGAAATGCCCCTTGTTGGGGTCTGAGACCATCTGCGCGATAAGCCGGTCCCATTCCTCGCGGACTGGGGTTACATCGACGGAATCAAGTTCATCAAAGTCGGTGGTGTAGAACCGTGGTGTGAGCAGGGTGTTGGCCATGGCGGTCTGCGTCGCCATCTCATCATTGTAGATGCGGTCCTGCTCCTCGGCGATGGCGAGGCCTTCTTCCACGGTTGTGGCGTCAGCGGTGTGTCTGGCGAGAACGTTCATAGCGTGACCTCCTCTGAGAATGAAAATTCGCACAGTTCCATGAACTCAAAATCGCCGGTCATGCGCGTCCAGAGCTGTTCGAGCTTGCTGGCACGGATGATCACGGCCTCACGGTCTTCGCTGACGATCTCGCCGAAGGGGGCCATGATCTCGGGCCCCTGAACCTGGACTTCGTCGCCTGGATAGACAACGGCGCCGTTATTGAAGCGCACATGTGCGTGCAGGCTTTCGAACTTGTGGGAGATCTCAACCGTGCAAGGTGCGCGTTCGA
>CAKZYL010000244.1 GCA_937884705.1 uncultured Roseovarius sp.
CAGCCGGTCGTTGTGATCTTGGGTGACCTCTGCCTCAATCCCATAGACACGCGCCAGACGATCCGAGGTCAGCACCTCTTGCGGCGGGCCTGATGCATCAAGCGTGCCGTGGCACAGACACATGACCTGATCGCAAAACTGTGCGGCCAGCGACAGATCATGCACGGCCACGGCAATCGCGATGTTTTTATCCCTCGCAAGCCGTTGCAGCGTGTCAAACACCACCAGCTGATGGCGCAAATCCAGCGCGGCGGTGGGTTCATCCAGCAAAAGAATGCGCGGCTCTCGAAAGAGGGCCTGGGCCAGATATGTCAGCTGTCGTTGCCCCCCGCTGACGGCATCCAACGTGCGATGCGAAAGGCTCGAGAGTCCGAACTCAGCCAGGATCTCTTCTACGGCCGCGATCAAATCCGGCGAAACGCGCAGCCCCAAGGTCCCCAAGCGGCCCAGCAAAACGACCTCTGTCAACGTGAGTGAGGATCCCGCACTGCTGTCTTGCGGCATGTAAGCTACGACGTCACGCCGATCCGCCTCGGTCAGATCCCGCCCGTCGCGCGACACTGTGCCCACCCCGCGCGCGAGCCCTGCCAAGACCTTGAGAAGCGAGGATTTGCCGACCCCATTGGGACCAATGAGCCCGGTAATCTGACCGTCGCGCAGCTCCAAGTTCACGTCCTTGAGAACGGAAAACGATCCATGCGTGATGGATAGGTTTTTGGCAGAAAGGCTCACCAATGCCTCCTTTTGCCCATCAGGATCAGGCCAAAGAGGAACGGCACGCCCAGAACAGCAGTGACGATACCAATGGGGATCACCCCGCCCGGTGAGATGATCTTCGACAGGATAGACGACCCGGTCATGATGATGCCGCCCGTGATCGCCGCCATGGGCAGGAGAAACCGCTGATCCTCACCCACAAATCCGCGCGCTATATGCGGTGCCACCAAGCCGACAAAGCCAATTGTGCCGACGAACGCCACTGCCCCCGCCGTCAAAAGCGCGACGATCACGAACATGCGCACGCGCAGCCGCGTGACATTGATCCCCACAGCAGCCGCGCGATCATCGCCCATGCGCAAGGCGGTCAGCCGCCACAGGTCTGGCAAGATCGCCGCGACACAGACTATCAGGATCGTGAAGGTGACGGGAAGATTGTCCCACGAGGCCTTGAGCAGCGAACCGAAAAGCCAGAAAACGATGGCCTGCAGCACCTCGGGCGAGGCGAGATATTGCACCATGGATTGCAAGGATTGAAAGAGAAAGAGCGTGGCAATGCCCGCGAGGATCATCACCTCGGGCGTCATGCCCCGCGCGCGGGACAGCCCGTAGACCAGCCCCGCAGAAATCAAAGTGGCCCCAAAGGCCGCAGCTGGAATGGTCAGCCAGGCCAGGATGGGCAGAGTAAAGCCGGTGAGCAAAACCACCGCCGCGCCGAAGCCTGCCGCGGCTGAAAAGCCCAGCGTGTAGGGGCTGGCCAGAGGATTGCCCAGAATCGTCTGCATGATCACGCCAGCAATCGCCAGTGCTGCACCGACCGTGAGTGCCATCAAGGTCATCGGCAGGCGGATATCCCACACGATCACGGTGGTCATGGAGGAGGCCCGCTCAAGCCCGAAAAATGCGGCAACCGTGTCGCCCACGGGCAGCAAGGCCGGGCCGGTCAGAATGTCGACCAGAATGCAAAGCACCAACAGCACAACGCCCACGCCGAGCGCAGTGACCCGGCGCAGCATCAGGCGGGAGTAGGATGAAGGGGCGACTGGTGCCGCCCCGCTGCTCAAGCTCATGAGGGCCTCAAGGAAGCTGCGTCATATACGTGCCGGAGAACTTAACCGGCATATAGTCAGCGAAAAAGGCGTCCAGATTGGCCTGCGGATCCACGTCTTCGAACTGTTCTGGGTGCAGCTGCTTGGCGATGTACTGGAAGAACGCGAAATCATAGAGCGTGCGCGCACCGCCATGGTAGAGCCCGTGCACTTCGCCGCTTTCTATGGCCGCGACTTGATCCCAGCCGGGTCGGTCTGTGTAGGGCTGCATGCGTTCATGAGTGAGCGAGGCGTCGACGCCCGGCCCAAGGATGACGGCCTTGTCGCGGCGCAGCCAGCCGGAGCCCGCAAGGAACACAACCTCGGGGTTCTGGGCGAGCACGTATTCAGGACTGAGCGCGCCCCAGCGTTCAATCTGACCATTGGCGATGTTTTCGCCGCCCGCCGAGTCAACAAGCTTGCCCCACATGGTTCCGGAGTATGAGTTGTCGGTTTCCTCAGCACCTTTGCGGCCCAGTTCCACGTAAACACGCGGCTTGCTGTCGGAAGCCGCCACACGCGCAATCGTGTCCGCGTAAGCTGCGGCGTAGGCATCCGCGAGTTCCTTCGCGCGCTCTTCTTCACCAAGGATCGCGCCAAGCGCGAGGGTCGATGCGACGTGCTTGTCCACCTCCTGCGCATTGTAATCGAGGATCACGACGGGGATGCCCGCGTCTTCCATCCGGTCGATGGCTTCGCCCAGAACTCCATGCTGCCATGCGGCAAAGATCGCGACATCAGGCTGTGTCGCAATGGCGGCCTCAAGCGAGAAGCTCCCGGCATCCACCTCGCCCACGTCGGCGATCTCTGCAATGCGCGGGACGGCTTCAACATAGGCCTGCCATTGCAGGTTGCGCCAGCCTTCCCACGCCTCGCGGGAAATGCCCACCACGCGATCGTAGACGTCTGGACCGCCTACCGCGAAAGTGTCTTCAAAATAAAAGCCCAAAAGAATGCGCTCAGGCTGATCTGGCAATTCAACCGTGCGGCCCAGCACATCTGTGACTTGAATGGGCTC
>CAKZYL010000245.1 GCA_937884705.1 uncultured Roseovarius sp.
AACTGACCGTCTTCCTGGATCTCGCCGATCAGCACCGGCTTGGCCAGGTGGTGGTTTGGCAGCATGACGGCCGTTCCGCCTGTGAGGTTCGGGAATTCCTGGCCGTACATGGCCGTGCGAACCGCATCGACATCGGTGGTACCTGCCGCGGTGGCCGCGTTCACCCACATGTTGAAGCCGATGTAATGCGCCTCCATCGGGTCATTGGTCACGCGCTCTTCACCCATACGGGCCTTCCACGCTTCGACCCAACCTTCGTTGGCGTCAGACTCAGCAGACTGGAAGTAGTTCCAAGCGGCCAAGTGACCCACAAGGTTGGTCGTGTCGAGGCCGGCCAGCTCTTCTTCACCCACGGAGAAGGCAACAACTGGGATGTCATCGGCAGAGACACCTGCCGCGGCGAGCTCTTTGTAGAAGCCGATATTGGCGTCGCCATTGATGGTCGAGATCACGCCCACTTTTTTGCCGTCTGCGCCAAGCGCCACGACGTCAGCCACGATCGACGACCAGTCGGAATGACCAAACGGCGTGTAGTTCACGAAGAGGTCTTCTTCGGCGATGCCTTTGTCGATCAGGTAGCTTTCAAGAATGTTGTTTGTGGTGCGCGGGTAAACATAGTCCGTGCCCAAAAGCGCGAACTTCTCTACGCCCAGCTCTTCGAGGAAGTAATCTGTCGCAGGGATCGCCTGCTGGTTTGGAGCGGCGCCTGTATAGAACACATTCTTGGAGCTTTCTTCGCCTTCATACTGAACAGGGTAGAACAGCAATCCGTTGAGTTCTTCGATCACAGGCAGAACTGATTTGCGGCTCACAGACGTCCAGTTGCCGAAAATCACGTCAACTTCATGTACGGTCAGCAGCTCGCGCGCTTTTTCAGCAAATAGTGGCCAATCAGAGGCTGGATCAACCACCACAGCTTCGAGCTCACAGTCAAGAACACCACCGGCTGCGTTTTGCTGTTCCACCAGCATTTCCATGGTGTCTTTGAGAGTTGTTTCAGAGATCGCCATTGTCCCAGACAATGAATGCAGTACGCCCACTTTGATGGGTGCATCACAGGCCAGGGCTGGCAGCGCGCTTGCGAGGCAGATCGCAGCGGCAGAACTCAGGAGTTTTTTCGTCATTTTCTTTCCTTTTGGACAGCGCACGCAGGCCGTTTGAAAGAAAACACTGGTTCCCCCTAGCCAGACGCGCATTCGAGTGCGACATGCGGTTTGGACTACCCAGCAGTCTGACAGTACCGCACGTTTGAATAGGTCCCCGTTGACCACGCGTCTTTCTAATTCCCCTGATTGGGGTTGCGGAGTCACGATGCGATGGAAGGGCTTTTGCACGGCCAAAGCGGCTAATTTTTAGTCTTATTTTTCAATTTTGCGTTAGAAGTGTGCAGGTAAATGCCCGGTGAATGCACGATATGACTATTTTCTGGGCTATCAGGCATTCAGTTCGCATCCAGCTGACGCCGATTGTGCGGCGCGGTGTTGCGCTAAATCGCAATGGAACGCCACGCACCTGGAAGGCTTCGTGGTCCATTCTATACGTGCGGCATCCTTTCAGAATGGAAACATTCCCACGGTTCAGGCGCGTGTAACGGACATTGTAAATGCAAGGCAGCCCTCTCATATGAAAGTGGTGTTGTTTCATTCGGAAAAGGACGAAAAAATGCCCCTGATCAGTTCCCCCATTGACGGCTCCCCCATGCGAGAGATCGAGCGCTATGGCGTTAAGATCGACATATGCCAAACGTCGGGCGGCATATGGCTTGATAAGGGTGAACTGGAAAAGATCATCATGATGATCCGCGAAGAGGCTTTGCAGGACGGTGCTGTTCAAAATGCGCCACGCTCTGCGTCCTATGGGGATGACAGATCCTACGACGATCAACCTCGCTCTGGCCAGCATCCTCGTAAACGCCAGAAGCGCGAGGGTGTCTTTGAAAATCTGATGGATATTTTTGA
>CAKZYL010000246.1 GCA_937884705.1 uncultured Roseovarius sp.
GGACTTGTGACCGTGGTTTGCCCAGAGGAAGCGCTTCTGGAAAACGCGATGCGGTTGGACGCAATAATGCTGCGTGGTTACTCGCGTCTAGAGAATTTGAAAGATGTTTTGGATGAACGAGTAACCGGATGTTGCGTCGGTCCGGGAATGTGTATTGGTGCAAGCACCCGCGAAATCGTAAAGCGCGTCGTTTCGAAAGGCGAGACAGATCGCAACTGGCGCAAACCGATCGTTGTCATTGATGCGGATGCTTTGACGAGTTTCGCAGATGTTCCGGATACACTGTTCGACTGTGTCCATGAAAGGACTGTTTTGACACCGCACGAAGGCGAATTCTCGCGACTTTTTCCTGATCTGGCGAAAGATCTTAGAGGGCAGCAATCGAAGATAGATGTGACTCGTAAGGCCGCCGCAAGATGCGGATGTTTGGTGTTGCTGAAGGGTGTAGATACCGTGATCGCCGCGCCCAATGGCAGCGCGTCTGTGCAGGCTGCATCCTACGACAGGCAGGTTCCATGGCTAGCAACGGCCGGTGCAGGTGATGTCCTTGCAGGCTTGATTTCAGGTTTAGCCGCTCCCTTAGTCTCAGCAGACGTCTTTGCGATGACAGAAGCTGCGGCGTGGCTGCATGTTGAATGCGCACGGGCCTTTGGGCCGGGGCTCATTGCGGAGGATTTGCCGGAGGCGTTGCCGGGCGTGTTTCGGGATTTGGGGGTTTGAGGAGGCGCTCTCCGCTCCCTTTCGGGCGCGGCTCGCCGGGAAGTTAGCTGCAGCGTTAGTTTTGGGCGCGTTCTTTGAGCAGGCGTTCGGCTTTTTTGCGCACCAATACGCCGCGCAAATCGTGCATGGCCAGAAGCAGCGCGTCGGTAACCTGTTCCAACTGGTCCTCATCGGCTTTGGACTGCGCCCAATGGGTGGTCGTGTTGAGGTAGTCCACGGCGCGGTAGATGTCTTCGATGTCGCGCCGGGCGAGCGTCTCCACCCGGTCGGCCATCCAATCGCGGATGCGCTCTAGATCGGTCTCGGACAGGGCGCGATCGCCATGGGGTTTTATCTGTCCATTCTTGATGTTCACAACCGCGATCTGTTCCAATTCGATGCGCGCCTGACGGTTCGCCGTATCGACAAGGAATACAAAGGCGCCATTGTCGCGCACTCTGAAGTAGTACTCTGGCAGGTCGTCACTCACGTCACTCTCCGCTTTCCATGACCCGCCAGAGCGACCCGCTTGGATCATGGATGAAAAACATCCGCGGTGCGCCCTCCATTTGCACAATTGGATCAAGGCGCGGGCGGTTTGAACCGGTCTCAAACACCGACAGCGCGCGCCATTTTTCATAGGCTGCGTCAATGTTTTTGAGCCGCATAGAGGCGGAAAACCAGCTTTCGTCGGGGTTGATCTCGGGATGGGGGAAAAAATCGAGCTCCATGCCGTCAAGCCCCAGGATCATCCAGCCTTCGCCGCGGTAGAGCCGCTCAAAGCCAAGCGCTGTGTAGAACGCCTCGGTCTCGTCAAAATCCCGGCTCGGCAAATTGGCTGTGATGCGGTCGGTCATCAGGACATCCCTTTGCAAAACCCGGTGATGCGCGCGCAGGCGTCGGTCAGGGCCTCGTCCGATGTAGCGTAGCTGACGCGGAAGGCTGGAGAAAGGCCAAATGCCGCTCCGAAGACGACGGCCACGCCTGCCTCTTCCAGCAAGGCCGTGGCAAAGGCTTCGTCATTTTCAATCAGCTTGCCGCCAGCCGAGGTTTTGCCGATCAGCCCGGAAATGAAAGGATAGACATAGAAGGCGCCTTCGGGCTTGGGGCAGGTGATGCCGGGGATGGCGTTGAGGGCCGCGACCACCAGATCGCGGCGACGGGCAAACATCACGTTGTTGGGCGCGATGAAATCCTGCGGCCCGTTCAGAGCTTCTACAGCGGCCCATTGGCTGATGGAGCACGGGTTCGAGGTGGATTGCGACTGCACCTTGCGCATGGCGGCGATCACATGCTCTGGACCACCCGCGTAGCCGATGCGCCAGCCGGTCATGGCATAGGCTTTGGAGACGCCATTGACCGTCAGAGTACGGTCGTAGAGCCGGGGCTCTACCTCGGCAGGGGTGCAGAATGTGAAATCATCATAGACCAGATGCTCATACATATCGTCGGTGAGCACGGCCACATGGGGATGGCGCATCAGCACGTCTGTGAGTGCCTTCAGCTCATCCCATGTGTAGCCCGCACCTGTGGGGTTTGAGGGCGAATTGAAAATGAACCACCGGGTTTTGGGCGTGATCGCCTGCTCCAGCGTCTCAGGGGTCAGTTTGAAGGCTGTCTCAAGTGACGTCTCGGCAATGACCGGGGTACCGCCTGCGAGCAGCACCATGTCGGGGTAGCTGACCCAGTAGGGGGCCGGGATCACCACCTCATCGCCAGGGTTCAGCGTGGCCATGAACGCATTATAGAGGATTTGCTTGCCGCCGGTGCCCACGCTGATCTGCTTGGGTGTATACTCCAGACCATTGTCGCGTTTGAACTTGGCGCAGATGGCCTCTTTCAGCTCTGGGATGCCATCGGGCGCGGTGTAGCGCGTCTTTCCATCGTCAATGGCACGCTTTCCGGCGGCTGCGATGTTGGAAGGAGTGGCAAAATCCGGCTCTCCGGCGCCGAGCGAGATCACATCTTGGCCCGATGCCTTCAATTCCATCGCCAAGGTTGATATGGCCACGGTCGGGGAAGGTTTCACGCGCGAAAGTGTCGTGGATAGGTCAATCATGTCGCGCTCCGGTTGGAAATGGCGTGAGACTCAATAGATACCGCTGTCAAAGCGGAGCACGTTCTGCTTGTAAAGTTTTTTGCGTCGAAAGGACGAAAAATGACCGCTCAGTTGAAAGACACCTGGTTTGATCCCGCTGCCACGACCTTTGGCGACCGACTTGCCGGAGCACGGGAACAGTCGGGGATGAGTCAAGCGGACTTGGCCAAGCGCCTGGGTGTGAAGCTCGCGACCCTGAAATCCTGGGAAGATGATTTCAACGAGCCACGGGCCAACAAGCTGCAGATGCTGGCGGGGATCCTCAACGTGTCGCTGAGCTGGATTTTGACCGGCGAAGGGGAAGGCATCGATGCCCCCGATGACGTGCTGGATGGCCCCGGCGATGTCCAGGATCTGCTGTTGGAAATTCGCGATATTCGCTCACAGCTTGCGCGGTCTTCGGATCGGTTAGGTCGTTTGGAGAAGGCGTTGCGCGTCCGGCTTCAGGATGTGGCGGCATGATGGTACGCTCTGCGGCATGAAACACGAAGAGCCAGAGCATCGCCTCAAGCGCCTTTACATGCGGTCCATGCGGCGCGGGATCAAGGAGATGGATATTATCCTGACCCGCTTTGCCGATGTGCGGCTCGATCAATTGAGCCTTGATGATCTCGATCTCTACGACGGGCTTTTGTCGGAAAACGATCAGGATCTTTTGCAATGGGTGACCGGTCAGGTGGCTGTGCCACCGATGTATACCGATCTCATCGCGCAAATTGCAGCTGTGGTTGAGGCCAACGCGCCAGCCAGACCAACAGTTTAAAGCGTTTCGCCTCAGAATTAATGCATGCCTTTAGGCGAAAGACGCGCAACGGCTGGGGTTTGGGCTGCGTTTCCCGAAGGCCGGTGAAACCGGTTTTTTGCAAAACACTTTAGTTCGACTTTTAGACGTCTCGCGGTCGTTTACGTATTCTTGGGCCTTTTGACCCTATGACAGCTCCGAGCAGATTTGTACGGAGTTTAAAATGAGTTTGCACAATCCCCCCGTCCTGTCGGCGGAGCAGCAGAGCTTTATGTCGGGATACCTGGACTCTTTGGCATTGGTGGAGCGGTTGCATCGCCTGTTGCTGGATGTGATCAAGGATGAGTTTGAACGCCTCAACGTGCTTGAGATCAATGCGGTGCAAGCGCTGTTGTTGTTCAATATCGGCGACAATGAGGTGACCGCAGGCGAGCTGAAATCGCGCGGCTACTATCAGGGCAGCAATGTCAGCTACAACCTCAAGAAGCTCGTGGAGATGGGATACATGCACCACCAGCGATGTGAGATTGACCGCCGCTCGGTGCGCGTGCGCCTGACGGAAAAGGGCCGCAACATCCGCGATGTCGTGGGCACGCTCTTTGCCGGGCACGCAGAAGGGCTGCAAAACAAAGGCGTTCTTGGAACCGATGGCATCGATCAGATCAACGGGTCTTTGCGTCGCGTTGAGCGGTACTGGACGGATCAGATCCGCTACATTTACTGACGAGTTGCGCCAAAGACCTGGATCGCAGCTTTTGGCGTAACACACTGCAATATATGAGCGTTGCGCGCGCCCCGACTTTATCTGATGTCTCAGGTTAAAGGCGCGACGCTTTACGCTAAGCGCGCCGGGTCGGACAGGTTCTGCCGTTGAGCGGCGGCCGCGCCCAAAAGC
>CAKZYL010000247.1 GCA_937884705.1 uncultured Roseovarius sp.
AACACATGGGCGAACTGCGGCGTGGCGTGGCGCATGCGAATGGCGCCAGGCATGCCGATCTCCGTAAGCACTTCCGCTTGACGGGCCATAGTGTCACTCGGCGCAGGTCCGTCATGAAACGCCAGATCAACGAGGGCAGAAGCCACGTATTCGACCGTTTGAAATCCCATATCGAAGGTCGCCGCCCCCAGCACCTTGTCCAGCATTTCCTGAGGCATCGGCTCGCCTGTTTCCATATGCGTGGCGAACTCCGCCAGCACGGACGGCACTTCCAACCAGTGCTCATAAAGCTGGCTCGGCAGCTCGACGAAATCGCGGGCCACATTGGTGCCTGAGATGGATTCGTATCGCACGTTAGACAGCATCTGATGCAGGGCGTGGCCGAACTCATGGAATAGCGTGCGCGCGTCATCATAGCTCAAAAGCGCGGGATCGCCCTTCGCGAAGTTGCAGACATTGATCACAACGGGACCTTGCACCTTGGGCGTTTTCGCCTGTCCGCGCATCGCACTGCACCACGCGCCAGAGCGCTTTGACCCACGCGCGAAGTAATCACCGATGAAAACAGCTATATGCTCGCCATCTCTGGTGACCTCCCAGGCGCGGCAATCGGGATGATAGAGCGGCACGTCGAGCGGCGCGAACTCCAAGCCAAAGAGACGGTTCGCGCAGGCAAAAGACGCCTCTATCATCTTTTCCAGCTGCAAATATGGCTTCAGCTCTGCCTCATCCAGATCATGCTCTGCCTTGCGCCGTTTTTCCGCGTAGTAACGCCAGTCCCACGGCTCCAGCTCGTCGTTGATGCCGTCTTCGCGCAGCATCGTGGTCAGCACCTGCGCATCCGCGTCCGCGCGCGCCTTGGCAGGCAACCAGACTTTCATCAAAAGATCGCGCACTGCATCAGGCGTTTTGGCCATCTCAGTTTCGAGCTTGTAGTCAGCAAATGTTGCGTAGCCCAAAAGCTTGGCGCGCTCTTCGCGCAGTTTCAGGACTTCTGCGGTGATTTCTCTGTTGTCTGTTTCTCCGCCATTGGCACCCCGCGCTTCCCACGCCTCAAATGCCTTTTTGCGCAAATCACGCCTTGGGGAGAACTGCAGGAACGGCACGATGATTGAGCGCGACAACGTGACTACAGGACCACCGGCCTCTTTTTCTCGGCCAGCTTCGCGTGCGGCAGCGACCACGAAATCCGGCAGACCTTCCAGGTCGTCCTCCGAAAGCTCCATGTGCCAACCGGCCTCATCCGCCAGAAGGTTCTGCGTAAACGCCGTGCCAAGTTCAGCAAGGCGTGCACGAACAACGCGCATACGCGCGGCCTTATCACCAGAAAGAGCAGCACCTGCGCGCACAAAACCCCGACGCGTGAGCATCAAGAGACGCTGTTGCTCATCGGACAGATCAAGCGCATCGCGCGCGTTCCAGAGGCTTTCGATACGCTCAAATAACGCTTTGTTTTCATAGATATCTGAGGAATATGCCGCCAGTTTCGGGCTAAAGCTACGCTGAAGGGCTTGGCGCATCGGATTTGTATCTGCTCCCGAGACGGAAAAGAACACAGCCAGGACCTTATCCAAAGCTTTGCCTGCCTGCTCCAACGCCTCAATCGTGTTGGCAAAACTGGGCGGCTCAGGATTATCGGAGATGGCTTGAATGTCCGCCTTAGCCAGCGTCAACGCCTCCTCAAAAGCGGGTTCAAAATGCTCGTCCTCGACACGATCAAAAGGTGCAATTTCAAACGGTGTGGCCCAGTCGGCCAAAAGCGGGTTTGCCATGGGTATCTCCTTTGCCAAGAACGTAGGGGCGGCAGGGGTGATTGAAAGGTCGGGCGCAGCCGGCCGAACCTGATCACGCACTCTTGACGTCGTCAACGACACCACAGACCGGGCAATCGGCACGCTTGCTGATCTTCATGCGGCGGCTTTCTCCGTAAAGAGCGTCGTAGATCAAAAGCTGCCCTTGAAGCGTTTCTCCTGCCTCGGCCAGATACTTGATCGCCTCTGCCGCCATCATGCATCCCACAATGCCGGCCAGTGGGCTGAACACGCCTGCTTCAGCGCAGGTCGGAGCCAAACCTTCGGCGGGAGGTTCGGGGAATACGCAAGCATAGCATGGCCCGCCATTGGCAGGGTCAAACAAGCTCAACTGCCCTTCCCACTGCGACAGCGCACCCGATACAAGCGGGGTTTCGGTCGCAACCGCAGCGGCATTGCCCAGATAACGCGTCTCAAAATTATCGCTGCCGTCGAGGACGAGATCGTATTCGGCGAAAAGCTCTTCGGCGATCTCTGCGGTCAAACGGCGCGTGTAACTGCGCACATCGATATTGGGGTTTTGCGCGCAAAGAGCGTCATAGGCGGATTGCACCTTGGGCCGCCCGATATCTTTATCTCTGTGGATCACCTGACGCTGAAGGTTTGAGTTGTCGACCAGATCGTCATCAATAACGGACAACGTGCCCACGCCTGCAGCCCCCAAATACAAGAGCGCAGGCGATCCCAAACCACCGGCCCCAACCACGAGAACCTTGGCATCTTTCAAGGCTTTCTGCCCTGGGCCACCGATCTCACGCAGCATGATGTGGCGGGCGTAGCGATCCAATTCAGCCTCTGAAAAGGGGCCCTTTTGCTCGGGCGTATTTCTGCGGTCTGCCTTTTCCTTGAGGAAATGAACCCCTTTGCCGTAGCTGAAGGCGAGGGCTACAAAAATCGCGAAATACACCCAGAACGCGGCAGACCCGCCCGTGGCATTGCGCAGCGGGTGGCCTGCGGGAAGCAAGATATGCATGGACACCACGCCGACCCACAAAAGCCCGATCATAAGCAACCGTGCCTGCTGCGGCGTTCGCAGAGCGGCGCCCAGGCCCCAAAGCCCGGCCGCCAGACCGAAGACGAGCATCATCTGCCTACCCCCGTAGAGCCAAATCCACCCACACCACGCGCCGTGTCGTCTAACGTATCCACCGCCTGGAATGCTGCCTGCAATACCGGGGCGACAATCATTTGAGCAATACGCATGCCATGGGTGATCTCAAACGGTTCCTGTCCCGCGTTCAGCACAATCACACCCACTGGGCCACGATAATCACTGTCGACCGCTCCAGGCGTATTCGGCAGGGTAATCCCATGTTTGAGCGCGAGCCCGGATCGGGGGCGCAATTGCAGTTCAAACCCGTCGGGCACAGCCACGCGCAGCCCTGTGGGCACCAGCGTACGTTCCCCCGGGGCAAGAATGATTGCGCCACGATGCGAAAAATTGGCGCGCACATCAGCGCCCGCAGCACCTGTGGTTTCATAGCGCGGCAAGCCCAGGGAGGTATCGGCGCCCTCATCCCAAAAGCACTCCAACGTAACTGTTTCCGCAGGCTTCATATATCTAGCATCTCTCTCAAAAGCGGCCCCATCACGTCAATGCCGCTGCAATTCGGTCTGCCAGGCGTTTTGCAACCGCATCCTTCGACATTCGCGGCCAATCTTCCGCGCCGTCCTTGGTGATCAGCGTCACGTCATTTTCCGATCCGCCCATGATGCCCGTTTCTGGTCGCACATCATTGGCGACAATCCAATCACATCCCTTGCGATCGCGTTTAGCGGTGGCATGGGCCACCACGTCATCTGTTTCCGCAGCAAAACCGATCACAAGCTCGGGTCGATCACGGTTCAAATGACTGATCGGGGCCAGAATGTCGGGGTTTTCTTGAAACTCGAGCTTTGGCAGGCCGTTCTGTGACTTTTTGAGTTTCGTCTCAGAAGCTGACGCGACGCGCCAGTCTGCCACGGCGGCAGCGAATACGGCGGCATCGACAGGCAAAGCGCGTTGCACCGCCGCAAGCATATCTCGCGCGGACCCAACGGGAACCACCTGGACACCGCTCGGCGCAGGCACATCGGCCGGTCCGGAAACAAAGACAACCTCCGCGCCCAGAGCCGAAAGAGCCTTCGCAATGGCTGTACCTTGCGCCCCGGATGACCTGTTGGCGATGTAGCGCACTGGATCAATCGGCTCATGGGTGGGGCCGGACGTAACCAGCATTTTTTTGCCCCTGAGCGGGCCGTTAGCCAACTGAGCCTCTATCGCGGACACGATCTCAAGGGGTTCCGACATGCGCCCGGGCCCATATTCGCCGCACGCCATGTCGCCTTCGTTGGGCCCTACAAAGGCAATGCCATCTGCGAGAAGCGTCTCAATGTTTCGCTGTGTCGCGAGGTGTTGCCACATCCGCACATTCATGGCCGGCGCGATCAAAACCGGCGTATCAGTGGCCAAAAGAAGCGTCGAGGCCAGATCACTGGCATGACCGTTGACCATCTTGGCCATCAAATCTGCCGTCGCAGGTGCCACGACAATCAGATCCGCGCTTCGTGACAGTTCGATATGACCCATTTCAGCTTCATCTGTTAGGTCAAAAAGATCCTGGAAAACCTTCTGACCACACAGGGCCGAAACGGACAGTGGAGTTACAAATTCCGTGCCCGCGCGGGTCAAAACCGGGGTTACAGACGCGCCACGCTCTCGTAGCCGCCGGATCAAGTCCAACGACTTATAGGCCGCGATCCCGCCGCCGATAATCAGCAATATGCGTTTGGATGCCAGCATGGGCGCGCTCCGGCTTGTCCTGGTAGGATCCTAAACATGCCAGGGCACAGGCACAAGATCACGCGAATGCGGCAATTTGATATACGAAGATTTTAGTTCTTGCCAAAAAAAATCCCGCGCAAAGATGGCGCGGGATTACCTTCGAATGCAAATAATCTTTTTAAACCAAAAGATTATGGACTTCCGAGCCGTGACGCTCCAAGTATTTCCGCATCTTTTGGAAGGCCGCCGCTTCCAGCTGGCGCACGCGCTCTTTGCTCAAGCTCAACTCGTCGCCAAGGCTCTCGAGGGTCCTAGGCTCATCTCGCAGCTTTCGTTCGCGTACGATAAACCGTTCTCTATCGTTGAGCTTCGACATGGCATCGCCCAACCACCCACGAAGCGCGCTAAGGTCGTGATCTTCCTCAACCAGCTCATCCCCGCGAGGACCATCGTCTTCAATCGTATCAATCCACTCACGCCCTTCGTCATCGACCGACTGCGTTGCATTGAGCGAAAAGTCAGACCCAGACAAACGGCCTTCCATCATCTCAACATCGCGCAGCGGAACACCAACTTCATGCGCGATCATCTCACGCAGCTGATGCCCGTCCAGTTCCTCACCCCGGGCCATTGCTTCCCGTTCGATGCGAGCTTGAACGCGTCTCATATTGAAGAAAAGCGACTTTTGCGAGCTGGTAGAGCCCGTCCGCACCATCGACCAGTTACGCATTACGTAATCTTGGATCGACGCTTTTATCCACCACACAGCGTAAGTGGAAAAGCGCACGCCGCGATCGGGGTCAAACTTGTCCGCTGCCTTCATGAGACCCAGGCCCGCTTCCTGGATCAGATCATTCATGGATGCGCCGTAACGCTTGTATTTGGCCGCCATCGAAATGGCGAGGCGCATATATGCTGTGATCAGCCGATGCAGAGCCTCTTCATCCCTTTGATCCCGCCAAGCGTAAGCCAAACGCTGCTCGGTTTCAGCATCAAGCAGCTCCGCCTTCATTGCGACGCGAGACATATTTGTTGAATGATCACTGTCCAACGGCATGGTCATCCCCCTATGGGCAGTCGGACCTTTCGGCCCACTCTTTTTGGCGCGTGTGATCAGTGGTACGGATCGTATAGCACATCGGATCATTAAAAAGGTGTTAAAAGTTGCTGCCATCCCTAAGTCTTGTCCTTGGAGGCGCGGCCTCAGGCAAATCGACCTTCGCAGAAATGCTGGTTATCGGATCAGGTCGCCCGCGTGTTTACTTGGCCACGGCACAGGCCTTCGACAGCGAAATGGAAGATAAAATCGCGCGGCATCAAGAGCTTCGAGGGCAAGGATGGCGCACGATTGAAGAGCCTCTGGAGATAGGTCGTACCCTGGCGGGGATCAGTGGCGACAACGCCGTGCTCATCGATTGTGCAACTATGTGGCTTTCTAATCATTTACTTGCCGAGAACGATTTGACGGAGGCTGAAGCAGGTTTGATGGCCGGTCTTGCCCTCAGTGCCGCCCCCGTTGTCATCGTCAGCAATGAGGTCGGGGATTCGGTTGTTCCTGAGAACAGGCTTGCGCGGAAATTTCAGATCGAACAGGGCCGTTTGAACCAAAAGCTGGCGGCCAAGGCGGATCTTGTGGTCAACGTAATCGCGGGATTGCCGCAGGTCTTGAAAGGCACGCTGCCATGAGCACCGCGGGCCGAGTATTCTGGGTCCGCCATGGCCCCACCCATGCCAAAGCCATGGTGGGCTGGTCAGACATCCCAGCGGATTTATCGGACACAGCCCAGATCGCGCGTCTCAACGCGTTTCTCCCGCGTGAAGCCGTGGTCATATCATCTGACCTGATCCGCGCCGTGGCCACGGCAGATGCGATTGCAGGTAGCCGATCCCGCTTGCAGCATGATCCAAACCTCCGCGAAATCAATTTCGGCGATTGGGAAATGCAGGATTTCGAGACCATTGAAGACCAGGAAAGACTGCGCGCATTCTGGGATGAACCCGGACTGGTGCGCGCGCCCTCTGGGGAAACATGGAATGACGTTGTCGACCGAGTGGACCAAAGCATTGCAAAGGTACTAGCTGCCCATCCTGGATCAGATATTGTCGCCGTCGCCCATATGGGCGCGATCCTTACGCAGGTCCAAAAAGCCGAACGCGTCACGGCCTATGAAGCCTTTGCCCAACGGATCGACAATCTCTCAGTGACCGAGCTGGTGCTGGACGGAGATGGGTGGCGCTCTGTGCGGATCAATCACTGTCCTTGATCGAAAAGCGCACAAATCATCGTTTCATTTTTGGGCAGGGCCTGCGCTAGCCTCGCGCGCATGACCTATGACCTCTTTATCGGCGACCGTACCTTTTCAAGCTGGTCCCTGCGGGGATGGCTCATGTTTGCGAAGTTCGGGATCCCTGTGAACACGCATCTTGTCGGCCTCTATTCGGGCACAATGGCGCAGGATCTGGCAGAGCTTGCACCGGCGCGTCTTGTGCCTGTGATGCGGGATGCCAGCGGAATTGTAATCGGCGACAGCCTCGCCATGGCAGAAACTTTGGCGGAACGACATCCTGACGCCGGGCTTTGGCCGAAAGAGCCCGCAGCGCGTGCATTTGCGCGCTGGAGTGTGGCCGAGATGCATTCCGGTTTCGCCGCCCTGCGTGACGCCTGCCCCATGCAGCTACAGCATCAGATCCTAGGGTTTGAGCCGTCCGACGCGGTCTTGGCTGATCTTGCACGGATCGAAGACCTTTGGACCTTGGCAAAGAGCAGACATGGCGGTGACGGCCCATGGCTCTTGGGAGAGTACAGCCTCGCGGATGTTTTCTATGCGCCAGTGACAGCTCGGATCGCTGGATATAAGCTGCCGGTTGGACCCTTGGCGCAAGCTTATACTACGCGAACGATCTCAGATCCTGAGTTTTTGACCTGGCGAGCCGAGGGCTTGAAGGTCAATTATGATCCGTTTCCCTATGACACCGGTTTGCCAACGGCCCCTTGGCCTGGTCCAAATTGATGACGTCCGGGAAAGAGGCCTTCGACCTCAGACGCTGATTAACCCTTCCTCAACCAGTTGCCTGCAGCTTGTTAACCAAGATTGACGATTGCGAGGGTG